>CAMLFJ010000310.1 GCA_946479205.1 uncultured bacterium
AGAAAGAGCCGGTGCTGCGGGTCCATCGTTTTGGCTTCTTCCGGCGAATAGCCAAAAAAGGCCGCGTCAAACCACTCGGCTCCTTCCACAATGCCTTTGGCGAGAATGAATTCCGCGTCAGGATCGGCCCAGACGGGACGCTCGTGTTCGTCTTCGCCGCGGCCGCCCTCGCTCCGGTCGTGGTCCGCGACGCCTTCTTCCTCGACTCGCTCGTGCTGATCCTGCTGTGGGGCGCGACCGGAGCGGCCTGGAACGTGGCGGGCGGCTACGCCGGCCAGGTCTCGATCGGCCACGCCGCCTTCTTCGGGCTCGGCGCCTACTCGGCCGCGCTCCTCGGCACCAAGTGGGGGGTGTCGCCCTGGATCGGGCTGGTAGTCGGGGCCGCGCTCGCCACCGCCTTCGGCTTCATCCTCGGCTTTCTCAGCAACCGGCTCCGCGGCCCCTACTTCGTGCTGGCGACGATCGCCTTCTCCCAGGTGCTCCTGATCGTGGCGAGCCGCTGGCGCGGCTTCACCTCGGGATCGGAGGGCATCCCGGTGCCCTTCCGCCCCGGCTTCTGGACGCTCGGCCTCGTGGACAAGCGGGTGTGGGTCTACCTCATCCTCGTCCTCGCGGTCCTGATCTACCTGGTCGAGCTCTACCTCGAGCGCTCGCGCCGCGGCTACCAGCTCGCCGCGGTGCGCGAGGACGAGGACGCGGCCCTCTCGCTCGGGGTGCCGGCCCGCCGCCTCAAGGTCGCGGCCATCGCGGTCAGCGCGGCGCTCACCGCGATGTGCGGCACGCTGTGGACGCAGTACGTCGGCTTCGTGGATCCCCTGTACGTCTTCTCGGTGGACCTCTCCGTCCGCTTCTGCCTGTTCGCGATCCTCGGCGGCATCGGCACGCCCCTCGGTCCATTCCTCGGCGCGGCCCTGATCACGCTCCTCGAGACGTCCCTGCGCGCGCGCTTCGGCGGCATCGGGGCCGGGCTCGTGGGGATCTACTTGATCATCTACGGGGCCGTGCTCATCGGAACCATGCGCGTCGCCCCCCAGGGCCTGCTCCCCTGGCTCGGCGCGCTCCTGCGCCGGCGCCCGCAGCTCGGATCGACTCCGTGAGCCTCCTGTCGGTCGCGGGCGTCACCAAGCGCTTCGGGGGCATCACCGCCAATCGCGACGTCTCCTTCGAGGTGGCCCCCGGCGAGCTGGTCGGCATCATCGGCCCGAACGGGTCGGGCAAATCCACCCTCTTCGAGATCATCAGCGGCTTCTATCGCCCCGACGCCGGGGAGGTGCGCCTGGACGGCGCCCCGCTCACCGGCCTCTCGCCGGATCGGGTGTGCCGCCTGGGGGTGGCGCGCACGTTCCAGAAGCTGCGGCCGTTCTCCGGCCTCACCGTGGTCGACAACGTGACGGTCGGCGCCCTCACCCGCACCCACGACGTGCGCCACGCGCGCGCCCGCGCCCGCGAGCTCCTCGACCGCGTGGGGCTCGGGGAGAAGGCGGACGCGTACGCGCGCACGCTCTCCACCGGCCAGCGCAAGCGCCTCGAGCTGGCCCGCGCGCTCGCCACCGAGCCGCGGGTCCTCCTGCTCGACGAGGTGACCGGCGGGGTCGACCAGCGCAGCATCCCGGGCCTCGTGCAGCTCGTCCGCGACCTGCACCGCGGCGGCCTCACCCTCCTGGTCATCGAGCACAACATGCGGGTCATCACCGCGGTGGCCCAGCGCATCGTCGCCCTCTACCTCGGCGAGAAGATCGCCGACGGCGCGCCCGACGTGGTGACGCGCGACCCCCGGGTCGTCGACGCCTACCTCGGCCAGGCCTACACCCAGTGACCGCGCCCGGCGCCGCCTCGCCGCCGGCTCCCATGCTGTCCGTGGAGGGCCTCGACGTCGCCTACGGCGACTTCCAGGTGCTCTGGCAGGCCGCGATGCACGTGGACGAGGGCGAGATCGTGGCGGTCCTCGGGCCGAACGGCGCGGGCAAGTCCACCCTGATGAACTCGATCTCGGGCCTGATCGCGCCCCGCGCGGGACGCATCACCTTTCTCGGCAAGCGCATCGACGGCCTGCCCGCCCATCGCACCGCGGGGGAAGGCCTGGCCCACGTGCTGGAGCGCCGGCGCCTGTTCCCGTTCCTGACCGTGCTCGACAACCTGCTGCTGGGCGCCCACAACCCGGCCGCGCGCTCGCACCGCGCCGAGTCCCTGGCCCAGGTCCAGCGCCTCTTCCCGGTCATCGGCGCGCGAGGGGCGCAGCTCGCGCACACCCTGTCGGGGGGCGAGCAGCAGATGGTCGCGATCGCGCGCGGGCTCATGGCGCGCCCGCGCCTGCTCATGATCGACGAGCCGTTCCTCGGCCTGTCCCCGCTCGTGGTCCAGCAGATGGCCGGCCTCATGCGGCGCATCCGGGACGAGCAGGGCATCAGCATCGTGTTCATCGAGCAGAACGTGGAGCTGGCGCTGCGGCTCGCGGATCGGGGCTACATCCTCGAATCGGGACGGACCATCCTGACCGGGTCGTCGGCGGAGCTGCTTCGCTCCGACGAGGTCAAGCGCATCTTCCTGGGGGACGTCGCGCTCTGAGCCGCCGCTAGGGCTGGCCGCGATCCTTGAGCCGCTTCACCAGCTCCTCGTAGGAGGAGGTGCGGATCACCCGGTCGAACTGCGAGCGGTAGCTCGCGACCAGGCTCACGTTCTCGATCAGCACGTCGTACATGAGCCAGCGCTCGCCCTTGCGGAGCACGCGGGCCTCGATCGGGATCTGGGTGCCCTTGGCGGTGACGATCTGGGCCCGCACGGTGGCGAACTCACCCTCGATCCGCTCGCCCACGTACTGCACGCGCTCGCCGCCGTACTCCCCGATGCGCGAGAGGTAGCCCCGCTCGAGCAGTCCCTGGAACAGCCCGGTGAACTCCTCCCGCTCCGTCGCGGAACGCTTGGGCCAGTGGGGGCCGAGGGCGCGGCGCGCCGCCTCGGTCACGTCGAAGGCCTCGAGCGCGACCGCGCGGATCTCGGTCCGGCGCTGGTTCTGGTTGAGCGCGGGATCCTCGAGGATGCGGACGACCCGGTCGGTGTGGGCGCGGAGCTGCTCGGTGGGAGCGCCGGCCCAGACGGGAGTGGCGAGCGCGGCCAGCAGCAGCAGGGCCGCGATGAGCGGACGCGTCAGGCGATGACCTTGATCAGGGCGTGCCGGAGCGCCCGGCCCGTGAACGGCTTCTCGAGCACGTGCGCGCGGATCTTGGCCAGGAAGCGCCAGGGCTCCGCATCGTCCACGTTCCCGGTGATGAAGAGGAAGCGATTGGTCAGGTCCGGCCGGCGCATGGTCGCCGCGTAGTAGACGGCCGGCCCACCCCCATCCGGCATGCAGACGTCGCAGACCACCAGGTCGTAGGGCACGCCGCGCACGTGCTCGAGCGCCGCGTCCACGCTCGTCGCGACGTCCACCGTCCAGCCCGTCCGGCGCAGCAGCGTGGTCACGACCTCCGCGACCACCAGCGAGTCGTCCACCACGAGGGCCCGGGAGGGCAGGCGCGTGGGCCCAGGCTCCGTCGGCTGCCAGGTGGCGGGCGACGACCCGATCAGCGCGACGTGCTCCCCTCTCGTTTCGTTGTCTTCCATGACAGCCCAGTAGGAGAGCAAGGCGCTTGCCAGTGACCGGTGGTGGATAAGTCATTGATCTCCTTGTCCTATTTCTCGACCGCGCAAGATTGCCCTGATCCGCCCGCATACAAAGCGCGGCACCGCCCGGCAACAATCCGTCGTTACGCCGGTCAGGCGGGAGCGGAGTGGAGGCGCAGCCGCGCCACCACCGGTAGGTGATCCGACGCGACGCGGGCCAGGCGGCTCCGGTGCACGTGAAAGCCGTCGGCGCCCAGGCCCCGGTCCCAGTAGATGCGATCGAGGGGGAAGATCGGCAGCGGCGCGGGATGCGTGCGACGGATGCGGGGCCCGCTGAGCTCGCGGCGCAGCGTGCGGCCGACCGCGCCCGGAAACCACTCGTTGAGATCGCCCACCACGATGCGCGGGCCGGTCAGCTCATCGTGCAGGATGTGCTCCCGCACCAGCATGCGGACCTGCTCGGCCCGCTCGCGGATCTTGAGCCCGAAGTGCACGTTGAAGACGTGAAGGAGCCCCTCCGACCTGGGCATCTCGAGATCCAGGCGGATGCCGCCGCGGGGCTCGCGGTCGGGCTGTGAGAGATCGAACGTACGGCTGCCGCGAATGGCCAGACGGGTGAGGACCGCGTTGCCGTAGGGCAGGCCGTCCCGCTCCCGCGTGGGGCCCATCGCGACCTGCAGGCCGAGGCGCTCGGCCAGCTCCAGGGCCTGGGGGCGGAACACCTCCTGCAAGCCGACCAGGTCGGCGTCGATCTCCTCCAGCACCTGGGCGATCCGATCGAGATCCACGCGGCGGTCGAGCCCCGCGCACTTGTGGATGTTGTAGCTGGCGACGGTGAAGGTCATGCCCTCAGCATACCGGGCCTGGCAACCGCGACCAAGAAGAAGCGATGCGCCGCCCTGCCGGCGCGCGCGCCCCGGGGGCGAAGCCTTGCAATGAATGCGCGGGCTTTGCTAGTCTCGACGCGAGGTTTCCTTGAGTCCACGCACCGCCAGCCGCGCGCCCGCCATCGTGGCCTCCGTCCGCGAGTTCGTGGAGCGGGACGTGATGGCGACGGCTCCCGCCCTCGAGCACGCCGACCGGTACCCGCACGAGCTGGTCGACCGCATGAAGCGCCTGGGCCTCTTCGGGGCCCTCGTGCCCACCGACTACGGCGGCCTGGGCCTCGACGTCACCACCTACGCGCAGATCATCGAGGAGCTGTGCCGGGGCTTCATGTCCCTGGCGGGGGTCATCAACAGCCACACCATGGCCGCCCTCATCGTGCTCAACCACGGCACCGACGAGCAGCG
>CAMLFJ010000311.1 GCA_946479205.1 uncultured bacterium
GCGGCCCACCGGCGCATGGAAGAGGCCGGGCAGTTCGGCAAGATCGTCCTCGCCGGTCCTTGACAAGACGGGGGCGGCGGTTTGTAATGCCGCCCACGCTGCCATCCCGACCGACGTCGCTTGGGAGGATGATCATGTCCGTGCGCAGATCGACCGTGTGGGCCCTGCTGGTTTCCGGGCTGGTGCTGGCGGCGCTCCTCGCGGCCGGGGTCTCGATCCCGCCCGTCCACGCCCAGGCCAAGAAGCTCAAGATCGGGGTGATCTTCGACTACACCGGTCCGCTCGCGGGCGGCGGCTCCGACCTGCACGCGCTCGGCGCCAAGATCATGATCGACTACTTCGCCAAGAAGGGCGGGGTGGAGGGCTACCAGCTCGAGGCGGTCTACGCCGACGCGCAATCCAAGCCCGACATCGCCATCAACGAGGCGACGCGCCTGATCGAGCAGGAAAAGGTGGACATGCTGCTCGGCTTCTACTCGTCGGCCCAGTGCGTGCCGGCGGCCGCGCGCGTGGAGCAGCTCCACAAGTTCATGTGGATCACGACCTGCATCTCCTCGGCGGTCCTCGAGAACCGCCATCTCAAGTACGTGTTCCGGGTGCAGCCGAGCGGCCGGCAGTTCGGCCTGATGTCCACCGACTTCATCGCCCAGAACGCGAAGGCCAAGTTCGGCAAGGACCCGAAGGACCTGCGCATCGCGATCATCCACGAGGACGGCGCCTACGGGGTCGACGTGTCGAAGGGCAACGAGGAAGGGGCCAAGAAGGCCGGCTTCAACATCGTGCTGAAGGAGGGCTACGCGGCGACCGCCCCCGACCTCGCCTCGCTCGTGACCAAGCTGAAGCGGGCCCGCCCGGACGTGGTCTTTCACACCGGCTACAACCCGGATATCTCATTGTTCCTGCGGCAGTCGCGTGAGCTCGGCCTGCGCTTCAGCGCGCTGGTGGGGCACGGGGCCGGCTACGGCGTCTACGACAAGCTGAAGGAAGCGCTCGGGAAGGACGTGAACTACTTCTTCAACGTCGACCCGATCTCGATCTGGCTGGCCAATCCCGCCGCGCTCAAGCCCGAGCTCGTGCCCCTGATCAAGATGGTGGGCGACGAGTACGAGAAGGCGCGGCCGGGGACCACCGTGCGGTCGGCCCACGTGGGCATGGCCGCGTCCAACACCTACGTGTTCATGACCGAGGTGCTCCCGCGCGCGATCAAGAAGTACGGCGGGGTCGACGCGGACGCGCTACGCAAGGCCGCGCTCGAGGTGAGCGTGCCCGAGGGCGGCACCATGCTCGGCTTCGGGGTGAAGTTCGAGCCGGAGACCTCCGCGATGGCCGGCCAGAACGAGCGCGCCTTCCCGGTGATCATCCAGTACGTGGACGACAAGCCGTACGTGGTGTGGCCCAAGAGCCTCCAGCTCCGCGACCCGGTGCTGCCGTTGCCCGCGTCCTCGCCCTACGCGGCCAACTGACGGGGAGGCGAGCGGGCCCATCGGGTGACCGTCCCGTGCTGACCGTCGAAGGGCTGACCAAGCGCTTCGGCGGGTTCACCGCCGTGAACCAGGTCTCGTTCACGGTCGAGCCGGGCGAGATCCTCGGGCTGATCGGGCCCAACGGATCCGGCAAGAGCACGATCTTCAACCTGCTCTCGGGGGCGCTCGTTCCCAACGCGGGCTCGATCCGATTCCAGGGGCACGAGCTCGTGGGGCAGGCCCCGCACCGGATCATCAACCTCGGCATCGGCCGGACCTTCCAGATCCCCCGGCCGTTCCGCCGTCTCTCCCTGCTCGAGAACGTGGCCCTCGCCGGGTTCTTCGGCCAGGGCCGGGCGTCACGGCGGCGGGCGTTCGAGTCGGCCGAGCGCGCGCTGGGGCTGGTCGGCCTGCCCGCCGACCCCGCCGCCACGGTGGACGGGCTCGGCGCGGCCGCGCTGAAGAAGCTCGAGCTGGCGAAGGCCCTCGCCACCGGGCCCACGCTCCTGCTCGCGGACGAGAGCCTGAGCGGGCTCGACGAGCAGGAGATGGATCAGGCCGCGCTGATGCTGCACCGGATCTGCAAGGACCTCGGCATCACCATCATCTGGGTCGAGCACATCATGGGAGTCCTGATGCGCGTGGTGGACCGCGTGATGGTCCTCGATCACGGGGAGAAGATTGCGGAGGGGTCTCCGGGGCAGGTCGCGGCCGACCCCCGGGTGATCGAGGTGTACCTCGGCACCCAGTCGGGCGCGGCCGGCGCGGTCGCAGCCGGCCGTCCCTGATCCGTGCTCGAGCTCCGATCGGTCCGGGCGGGGTACGGCGGCTTCCAGGCCCTGTTCGACGTCTCGCTGGAAGTGCGCGACGGGGAGGCGGTCGGGGTGATCGGGCCCAACGGCGCGGGCAAGACCACGCTGCTGCGGGTGATCTCGGGGCTGATCCGCCCCACCGCGGGTTCCATCGCCATGGAGGGGGTGGACCTGGTGGCGACTCCCGCGCACCGCATCGTGGCGGTGGGCATCGCGCACGTGCCGGAGAGCCGGCGCCTGTTCCCGCGCATGACGGTGGAAGACAATCTCAAGATGGGCGGCTTCCTGCCCGCGGCGCGGGCGAAGTACCAGGACCGCCTCGCCTTCGTGTACGAGCTCTTCCCGCGCCTGCGCGAGCGTCGCCGCCAGCTCGCGGGCACCATGTCGGGCGGCGAGCAGCAGATGTGCGCGATCGGCCGCGCCCTGATGTCGGACCCGAAGCTCCTCCTGCTGGATGAGCCGTCCGCGGGCCTGGCCCCGGTCATCGTCGAGCAGGTGTTCGACCTCGTGAAGCGGATCCGGGCCGGGGGCCTGAACGTGCTGATCGTCGAGCAGAACGTGCGCCAGGTGCTCCGGGTGGTGGACCGCGCGTATCTCCTCAAGGCGGGGAGCATCCGGGCGGCCGGCTCCGCGTCCGAGCTGCTCTCGAGCGAGACGATCCGCGAGGCCTACCTGGGCGTCTGACATGGCCATCTTCGACGTCTTCCTGCTGGAAGCCCTCATCAACGGCGTGCTGCTGGGCGGCGTGCTCGCGCTGCTGTCGCTCGGGCTGAACCTGGTCTTCGGGGTCATCGACGTGGTCTGGATCTGCTACGCCGAGCTGATCATGTTCGGCATGTACGGGATGTACTTCCTCTACACGGTCTATCACTGGCCGCTCCTCGTCGCGGCGGCCGCCTGCATCGCGGGGGTGGGCGTCCTGGGCGTGCTCCTCCACGTGCTCGTGATCGCGCCGCTGCTGGGCGCCGCCCCGATCAACCAGCTCCTGGCCACCGGCGGGGTTCTCTTCTTCCTGCAGTCGGCCGCGACCGTGCTGTTCAGCATCGAGTTCCGCAACCTGGGCCTGCGCCTGCCGGTGCTGAAGGTGGCCGGCATGTTCATCAGCTACTCGCGGCTGCTCGCGTTCGCGGCGGCCCTGATCGGGATGGTCCTGGTCTTCCTGTTCCTGTCCCGCACCTATACCGGCGCGGCCATCCGGGCCATCGCCCAGGACCGGCAGATCATGGTGCTGATGGGCGTCGACACGCGCCGCATCTACCTCATCACCTCCGCGCTGGGGGGCGGCCTCGCCGGACTCGCGGCCTGCCTGCTCGTGCTCCAGTACGACGTGCACCCGTTCGTGGGGCTGTCGTTCGGGCCGATCACCTTTCTCATCTGCGTGCTCGGCGGTCTCGGCAACTTCGGGGGCGGCTTCGTGGCCGCTTTCGTCTTCGCGGAGCTGATCTCCCTCGGCGGACTCTACCTCGATCTCGAGTGGGGCTACGTGTTCGCCTTCGTGTTCTTCATCGTGATGATGTTCGTGCGGCCGGAGGGCCTGATGGCGCGCCGGTCGTGACCCGCTCCCTGGGCTGGATCGCGGGGGCGGGCCTCGTGGCCCTGCCGTTCGTCTACCATCAGCCGTACCATCTGCACCTCCTGGTCGTCATCCTGATCTGGTCGTTCGCCTACACCTCCTGGTCGGTCATGGGGCGCTTCGGCCTCGTCTCGCTCGGCCACGGCGGGTTCATGGGCATCGGGGCCTACGTGACCGCGCTCGCCTGGAACCACGGGGGTCTCACGCCCTGGATCGGCATCCCGATCGCCCTGGTGGCGGGCGGCGTCCTGGCGCTCCTGGTCGCCTATCCGTGCTTCCGCTTCCGCATCACCGGCCACTACTTCGCGCTGGTCACCCTCGCGCTGTCCGGCATCGTGCTGCAGGTGATCACGGCCACCCGCGATCACACCGGCGGATCGCTCGGCTACACCCCGACGCGGTACCAGGGGGGCAGCTCGCTGTACGCGATGCAGTTCACCGGCAAGACCACCTGGTATCTCATCGCGCTCGGAGTCTGGGCCGTGGGCCTGTACGTCTGGTACCGGGTGGACCGCAGCATGATGCGCTACGCGCTCGAGGCGATCTCGGAGGACGAGGACGGAGCCGCCGCGGCGGGGGTGCACGTGACCGCGGAGAAGCTCAAGATCACGGTCCTGAGCGCGGTGATGACCGCGCTGGCCGGGGCGCTCTACTGCCAGTACCAGATGTTCATCTCCCCCGACACGGTGAGCGGCATCTCCATCTCGCTCCAGATGGTGTTCGCGGTCGTGGTGGGTGGCATCTACGTCTCGCTCGGGCCCACCGTGGGGGCGATCATCACGATCCTCCTCGCCGAGGTGTTGCGCATCTCGTTCGGCACCCGCGCGGTGGGCTGGGACAACCTCGTCTACGGGGTCCTGCTCGTGCTCTTCATCGTGTTCCTGCCCAAGGGCATCGTGGGCAGCCTCCTCGCCGCGGCGTGGCCGCGGAAGGGCGCGCGCGCGGTCTGATGCGCCTGTCCGAGATCCGGGCCGACCACTACCGCATCCCGCTGCCGGTGGCCCTCTCCGACAGCACCCACGGCGTGA
>CAMLFJ010000312.1 GCA_946479205.1 uncultured bacterium
GAGGTCGCCCTCTACGACGCGCTGATGCCCACGATCTACCCGGGCAACGTGCAGGAGATCCTCGACTTCGGCCTGCACGGCTTCATGCTCTCGCGCACGTCCGGGCTCTGGGTCGGCGCCAAGATCGTCACGAACGTCGCGGACGAGGCGGGCACCGCCGAGGTGGACCCGGAGCGGGTGAGCCCGATCATCCCGGTGGTCGAGCTGGACGGCAAGCCGTTCCAGCACCAGATCAACGTGAACCTGATCCCGCCCTACGGTCTCGACATGGAGCGCACGATCCACGGGGCGCGTCTCGAGCTCGCGCGGCGCTACGCGTACGAGAACAAGCTCAACCGGATCACGGTGCCGTCGCCGAACGCGTGGTTTGGCATCGTGACCAGCGGCAAGACCTACTACGACGTGCGCCAGGCCCTGGCCGAGCTCGGGCTCGACGACGGGGCGCTGCGCCGTTACGGCATCCGCATCCTCAAGATCGGCATGCTGTTCCCGATCGAGCCGCGCATCGTGCGCGAGTTCGGGCGCGGCCTGCAGGAGATCCTCGTCGTCGAGGAGAAGCGCTCGTTCCTCGAGATGTTCTGCAAGGACGTCCTCTACGGCCTGACCGATCGCCCCCAGGTGGTGGGCAAGCTCGACGAGGAGGACCGGCCGCTGGTGTCGCCGGTCGGCGAGCTCGACTCCGATTCCATCGCGCGGGCCATCGCCCGGCGCCTCGCCCGCCGCGTCAAGATCGACTCGGTGGAGGCGCGCATCCAGCATCTCGACGAGCTCAAGCGCCGGCCCAAGACCCTCACCCTGGCCCGCAGCGCGTTCTTCTGCTCGGGCTGCCCGCACAACCGCTCGACGGTGGTGCCCGAGGGCAGCGTGGCCGCCGCGGGCATCGGCTGTCACGGGATGGCGATGGGGATGGACCGCGGCATCATCGGGGTCACCCACATGGGCGCGGAGGGCGCGCAGTGGGTCGGCATCGCGCCGTTCACCGAGACGACGCACCTCTTCCAGAACATCGGGGACGGGACGTTCTTCCACTCGGGCGGCCTCGCGCTGAACTACGCGGTGGCCTCCGGGGTGAACATCACCTACAAGATCCTCTACAACGGCGCGGTGGCGATGACCGGCGGCCAGAACGCGGCGGGGGCCCTGCCCATCCCCGCGCTCAGCCGGCGGCTCGAGGCGGAGGGAGTCAAGCGCATCATCATCACCAGCGACGACCCCGCCAAGTACTCGGGGGTGTCGATCGCGGGCAACGCGGAGGTCTGGCATCGCGACCGGCTGCTGGAGGCGCAGTCCCTGCTCGCGGCCATCAGCGGGGTGACCGTGCTGATCCACGACCAGCACTGCGCAGCGGAGAAGCGGCGGCTGCGCAAGCGCGGCAAGATGATCGACCCGATGACCCGGGTGTTCATCAACGAGCGCGTGTGCGAGGGGTGCGGCGACTGCGGCAAGAAGTCGAACTGCCTGTCCGTGCAGCCGATCGACACCGAGTTCGGACGGAAGACCGCGATCCACCAGTCGTCCTGCAACAAGGACTACTCGTGCCTGCTCGGCGACTGCCCGTCGTTCATGACGATCGAGGGCGCCGTGCCCGCGCCCAAGCGCGAGCGCCGACTCACCCCGCTCGAGGCGGAGCTGCCCGAGCCGGTGCTGAAGGTGCCGAGCGAGGGCTTCGCGCTGCACATGATGGGCATCGGCGGCACCGGGGTCGTCACCATGAACCAGATCCTCGGGACCGCCGGGATGCTCGACGGCCGCCACGTGCGCGGGCTCGACCAGACCGGGCTCAGCCAGAAGGGCGGGCCGGTGGTCTCCGACCTCAAGATCGGCTCCGAGCCCATCGAGCGCGCCAACAAGATCTCCGCGGGGGCGGCCGATCTCTACCTGGGCTTCGACCTCCTGGTGTCCACCGACCCGGTCAACCTGGACAAGGCGGAATCGGGCCGGACGATCGCGGTGGTCTCCACCAGCCAGATCCCCACCGGGCAGATGGTGGTGGACACCGCGGTGCACTTCCCCGAGCTCAGCAGCATGCTGATGAGCATCGACCGGGTGACCCGGAAGGATCCCAACGTCTACCTCGACGCCCAGGCCATCGCGGAAGCGCTCTTCGGCGACCACATGGCGGTGAACCCGATCATGCTGGGCGCGGCCTACCAGGCGGGGGCGCTGCCGATCTCGGCGGCGGCGATCGAGCGCGCGATCCGCATCAACGGCGTCTCGGTGGACATGAACGTGCTCGCCTTCCGGTGGGGACGGATGGCGGTGGTGGACCGCACGCAGGTGGAGGCCGCGGTGGCCCAGGCCACTGCGCAGGCGGTGGAGGCGCCGCGGGTGCTGAGCGCGGAGGCGCGCGCGCTGGTGGACCGCGTGGAAGCGTCGGGGGAGCTCCGGCGCCTGCTCGAGATCCGGGTGCCCGAGCTGATCGCCTACCAGAACGCGGCCTACGCGGGCGAGTACGTGGACTTCGTCCGCCGCGTCGCCCAGGTGGAAGCGGAGCGCGCTCCGGGAAGCGTGGGGCTCGCGGAGGCGGTCGCGCGGCACCTGTACAAGCTGATGGCCTACAAGGACGAGTACGAGGTGGCCCGCCTGCATCTCGACGCGGCGGTGGCCGCCCGGGTCCAGGCCAAGTTCGGCCAGACCGTCCGTACCTACTGGCACCTGCACCCGCCGCTGCTGCGGGCGCTGGGGCTCAAGAAGAAGATCCGTCTCGGCTCGTGGTTCGCGCCCGCCTTCCAGCTCCTGAAGGCCATGAAGGGCCTGCGGGGCACCGCGCTCGACCCCTTCGGCTACGCGGAGGTGCGGCGGGTGGAGCGGGCCCTGATCGGCGAGTACCGGCAGATCGTGGAGACCGCGCTCGTGCGGCTCAGTCCCGTCACCCACGGCGCGGCGGTGACCCTGGCCGGGCTTCCCGACGAGATCCGCGGGTACGAGCACATCAAGCTCGAGGGGGTGGCGCGGTTCCGGGACCGAGCCAAGCAGCTCATTGCGCAGCTCAACTGAACGGGAGGGCACTCAACGGTGAGAGCACTACTGCTGCTCGGGGTGGCCGCAATGCTGGCCGGATGCGCGAGCGCGCCGGCCGACCGGGGACCGCTGTCGGCCGAGGCGGTGCTCAAGGACAAGGATGGCAAGCAGGTCGGCGTGGCGACCTTCATCGAGACGCCGGAAGGCGTGCGCCTGGCCGTGACCGGCTACCGGCTTCCCCCGGGCGGGCACGGGCTGCACATCCACGCGGTGGGGCTGTGCGAGCCGCCCGAGTTCACGTCGGCGGGCGCGCACTTCAATCCGGGGAGCAAGCAGCACGGGCGCATGAACCCGGCGGGCCCGCACGCGGGCGACCTGCCCAACCTGGTGGTGGCGGCCTCGGGTGAGGGCGGCATCGACATCACCACGAAGGCGATCACGCTGAGCTCCGGGCCGAACTCGGTGCTCGGCGACAAGCCGACCGCCCTCGTCGTGCACGCCAATCCGGACGACGACAAGACGGATCCCACCGGCAACAGCGGCGGGCGTATCGCCTGCGGGGTCATCACGAAATAGCCGCGGGCCGGCGCGAAGCGGCACGGGCCGGGTCCTCCAGGACTCGGCCCTTTGTTTTTCCTGCGGCCGAGAAGCCCGTGAACTGATTCGGACAAGTCCGCGGACCCAGTAAGCACACCCCGCCACGCGTTGCGCGCGAAACTTGCGATCGATCCAGATATCGTCTAGTCTCCGCGCCGGATGAACGCGCGGGTGCTCGTTACGAGCGCGGGCAGCGGGGCGAGCGGGAATCTGGTGCGGAGCCTCCGGGCGGGGAACGCCTCGCTCAGCATCGTGGGCTGCCACGACGACCGGTTCATCCTGAAGAACTCCACCGCGGACCGCAACTATCTGGTCCCGCCGCTCTCGCAGCCGACGTGGGGCCGCTCGCTGCGCCGCATCGTGGACTCGGAGCGGATCGATCTCGTCATCCCGGCGAGCGACGGCGACGTCGCGGCGCTCTCGCGCGCGCGCCGCGCGTTCGGCCCTCGTCTCTTCCTTCCTCGGGCCGCCACGGTGGAGCGCTGCGGCGACAAGTACCGCCTCACCGAGTGGCTGCGGGCGCGCGGCGTGCCCGCGCCGGCCACCTATCGCGTGACGGACCTGCGGCGGCTCGAGCGCATCTTCGCGCGCCTGGGGAATCCGGCCCGCGCGTGGTGCCGCATCCGCGCGGGCGCGGGCTCGCGGGGCGCGGCGCCGGTCGCGGGGCCGCACCAGGCCCGGAGCTGGATCGCGTACTGGCGCGACATGCGCGGGGTGCCCGTCTCCGCGTTCACCCTCTCCGAGTACCTGCCGGGTCGCGATTTCGGCTGCCAGAGCGTATGGAAGGACGGGCGCCTGGCCCTCGCGAAGACGTACGAGCGCCTGTCCTACCTCGGCAGCGCCAGCCAGCCGAGCGAGGTGTCGGCGGTGGGCGCGCTCACCAAGACCGTCCGCGAGCCGGACGTGCTGGAGACCGCGGTGCGCGCGATCCGGGCGGTGGATCGGAAGGCCTCCGGCGTCTTCGCGGTCGATCTGAAGGAGGACGCGAGCGGGGTCGCGCGCATCACCGAGATCAACGCGGGCCGCTTCACGTCCAGCACCAACCTGCTCGACCTGACCGGCAAGCACAACATGACCGCGGTCTACCTGGACCTGGCCCGGGGAGAGCCGGTGGATCTCCACGAGGAATACGAGGGGACCGAGGACCACTACATGCTGCGGGACATCGACGCGGCCCCGCGCCTGTTTCACGCGGATGAGTTCTTCGACGGAGTGGAGGACGCCCGCCGCTAGGGGGCGGGCGCAACGGGACAACACGCACCCAGAGGAGCCGACGCCATGATGATCCAGGTGAGCCAGACGACGA
>CAMLFJ010000313.1 GCA_946479205.1 uncultured bacterium
CAGGCCGAGATCGCCCTGGGCCGAGTCGGTGCCGAGCCGCGGCACCACCACGCGGCTGCCGGTCACCGCGGCGGCCGCAAAGAAATAGGAGGCCGCCGAGGCGTCGGGCTCGACCGCATAGACCCGTCCCTGGTAGCGCTGGCCGGCCGGGACGCGGAAGCGCCGGTCGCCCTCGCGCTCGGCGCGCACCCCGAAGGCCTCCATGGTGGAGAGCGTCATCGTGATGTAGGGCGCGGAGACCAAATCGCCCTCCACCTCGATCTCCACGTCGGCCCGCGCGTAGGGCGCGGCGAGCAGGAGCGCGCTGAAGTACTGGCTCGAGATGTCCCCGCGCATCCGGGCGAGACCGCCCGCGATGCCGGCGGCCCGCACCACCACCGGCGGGCAGCCGGTGCCGTCGCGGCTCTCCGCGTCCACCCCGAGGGCGCGCAGGCCGTCGAGCAGCGGCTGGATCGGGCGCTTGCGCATGGCGGGGGAGCCGTCCACCACGAAGGTCCCCTGCCCGAGCGCGACCGCCGCGGTCAGGAAGCGCGCGGCGGTGCCCGCGTTGCCGATCGCGAGCGTGGCCTCCGTCGCGGGGAAGCGGCCGTCCACGCCCTCCACCACGAAGGCGCGCCCGGCCTCGTCGCCCCGCACCGTCACCCCGAGCGCCTCGAGGGCGCGGTGCATGTAGCGGGTGTCGTCCGACCAGAGGGCCTGCGTGATCTCGGAGCGCCCGCGGGCCAGCGCCGCCACCAGGAGCGCGCGGTTGCTGTAGCTCTTCGACCCCGGCAGCGCCACCTCCGCGTCGAACGGCCGCGTGATCGGCTCGACGGGCCGGACGGGGGCTGGTGTCTCCGCCATGATTGGCGCATCATACCGCCGTCCGTGCTGGCGGTTCACTCAAACCCGAAGGAGCCGGTATGAGCCGAACGACCCGCGTCCTGCCCCTGGCCATCCTCGCCTCCCTCCTGCTGATCGTGCCGTCCAGCTACGGCGCCCCCGACATCGACCGCACCGCGGTGGACTGGAAGACCCCCGCCGAGATCAAGTGGGTGCGGAACGCGACGGGCACGAACGAGTCGGCGGTGCTCTTCGGCGACCCGAGCAAGCCCGGGCCGTACGTGGTGCGGCTCAAGTGGCTGCCCGGGAACATGAGCCGGCCGCACTTCCACCCGAACGATCGCTTCTTCGTGGTGATCTCCGGCACCTGGTGGATGGGCACCGGCGAGACGTTCGACCCGGAGAGCACGGTCCCGGCGCCCGCGGGCACCTACGTGGTCCACTACGCGAACAAGGTGCACTACGACGGCGCCAAGGCCGAGGAAACCATCATCCAGGTCTGGGGCATGGGCCCCGCGACCTCGACGCCCGCGGAGAAGCGCTGATGGCCATCACGATCCGACAGGTCGGACCCTGCTTCGCCGGCGAGGTGGACGGCCTCGACCTCGCCCGGCCACTCTCCCCGGAGGACGCGGGCGCCATCCACGCGGGCATGGACCGCTACGCGGTGCTGGTCTTCCACGGCCGGCCGGTCACCCTCGAACAGCAGATGGCCTTCACGCTCGCCCTGGGCCCGATCGAGCAGGCGATCGGCACCGGTCTGCGCGAGAACGAGCGCATCCCCACCACGTTCGCGGACGTGTCGAACCTCGACAAGGACGACCGGGTGTTCGAGCGCGACCACCGCACGCGGCTCTTCGCGCTCGGCAACCGGCTCTGGCACTCCGACAGCTCGTTCAAGCCCACCCCCGCGAAGTACTCCCTGCTGCACGCCCATCGCATCCCGTCCCGCGGGGGCAACACCGAGTTCGCGGACATGCGGGCGGGGTGGGACAGCCTCGATCCGGAGATCCAGGCCCAGTGCGAGGGTCTGGTCTGCGAGCACTCGCAGATCTACTCGCGGCAGATCCTCGGCTTCACCGATTTCACCGACGACGAGCGCGCCCGCTTCGCCCCGGTGCGCCAGGTGCTGGTGCGCACGCACCCGGTGACCGGGCGCAAGTCGCTGTACCTGTCCTCCCACGCCGGCGGCATCGAGGGCTGGCCGGTGCCGGAGGCGCGCGCCTTCCTGCGCGACCTGGTCGAGCACGCGACCCAGCGGCAGTTCGTCTACTCGCACCAGTGGCGGGTCGGTGACCTCGTGATGTGGGACAACCGGCAGACCATGCACCGCGCCCGGCCGTTCCCCGAGCACGAGCCGCGCGACGTGCGCCGGACCACCCTGGCCGGCGACCGGCCCACGGTGGCGCAGCTCAGCTGACGCGCCAGCTCTTGTCCACGTAGCGCCGGCCGTCCACCGTCGAGATCTGGAGCGCGGCGCGGTAGCCGCCGGCGGCCGCGGTGTGGACGCGGGTCTCCACCGCCACCGCTTCCGGATCGGGCCCGCCCTGGAGCGCCTCGGCGACGACGCGGCCGTCGAGCCCGACCTCGCCCTCGAGACCCAGCAGGGCGAGCACGGTCGGCGTCACATCCACGTTGCCGGCGGGCGCGGGCGCGATGATCCCCTTCTTCACGCCCGCGCCCCAGGCCAGGAAGGTGTTCCGCACGTTCCACGGGCTCATGCTGCCGTGGTCGCTCACGTAGGGGCTCCCGCCCGCGCTCACGTTGGCGAGATCGGTGCCGGGCACCCCGAACGCGCTGCGCCGCGAGGTCCACGGGAACGTGAAGAGGAGATCGGGGCCGCGGTCCCGGTTCGCCACGTTGATCAGCTCGAGCGGGAAGGCGCCGTCCACCGTCTGGGCCGAGAAGACCACCCCGCCCCAGTCCTGCGCCTGGACGAACCGGGCGAGCCGCGCGATCCGCGCCGCGTCGTGGCCCTCCACGTGGAGCGCGACCGCCTGGCCGCTGCTGGCCAGGATCACGTCGGTCGAGTCGCGCGCCGCCTTCAGCTTGGCCTCGATCAGGGCGCCCGCCACGTCCACGCCCGCGGTATTGGTGGTGAACCCGTGGTCGGAGACGACCAGCACGCTGGTCAGGGCGGCGTCGAGCCCGGCCAGCACCTGCGCGATCTCCCGATCGTCGTTGCGGAGCGCCTCACGCGCCGCGGGCGATCCCACGCCCACGTGGTGCTGGCTGTGGTCCGGCTCGGTCAGCCAGTTGATCACGACGTCCGGCGCGAGCTCCGGGAGCACGTACTCGCGCAGCACCCGCTGCGTCCAGTTGACGGAGGCGTCGAAGCGCGCACCGCCGGGCGCCTTCGCGGGCGCCGGTCCGAAGCGGGCGAGCACCGCCTCGCTGACCGGGGCCGGGTAGGCCACCGTCTGGCCCGGCTCGAGGTACCCGTTGACGAGCGCGCCCACCCCGGCGACCGACTTGGGATTGAGCAGGAACGCGCTGCCGGTGGAGCCCGAGCTGACCCCGGCCAGCCGGAGCCCGCGGGCGTGAAGCCGCTCGGCGAGGGTCGGCGCCTGGAGGACGCGGCCCCCGGTGGCCCGGTCGAGGGCGAGGAAGTTGCGGTGATCCCCGGTGTCAAACGCGCGCCGGTCGTCCACCGCGGGCACGAACATCTGGTTGCCGACCAGGCCGTTGGTGCCCGGCTGCGTCCCGGTCGCGATCGCGGCCGCGTTGACGCGGGTCACAGTGGGGAAGACCGCGTGGCTGTTCACCAGGTCCACCCCCTCGGCGCGGAGCCGGAAGAGGGTCGGGGTATCCTCCGCGGTGATGGAATCGGGCCGGAGCCCGTCCACCACCAGGACGAGGACGAGCCGGCGGACGGGCGGCACTAAGCGGGATCGATCCCCACGATCTCGTTGAACCGCCCGAAGCCGATGTAGAGCGTGGTGTGCGCCACCAGCTCGATCACCTCGGCCTCGGAGAACTGGGCGCGCACCTCGGCCCAGAGCGCGTCATCGACCTTGTGGTGATCCACCGCGAGCTTCTCGGCGAAGTGGACCGCGGCCCGCTCGCGCGGGGTGAGAAGTGTGGAGGTCTCGTCGTTGATCGCCGCGATCTTCTCCTCGGTCGCACCCGCATGCCGGGCCCCGGCATAGCGCGCCTTGAGTCAGTAGCGACAGGCGTTGAGCTCCGCGATCTTGATCCGCACCAGCTCGCGGATCACCGGGTCGATGGTGCCCTCCCGCGCGAGCGCACCGCGGAAGGCGGCGAGCGCCTTGACCACCGCGGGGTTCCGGGCGTAGGTGCGCGTGCTCGCGGACGTGCCGATCTGCGCCTCCGAATCCCGGCACATGTGGTGGATCTCGGCGTCGAGCTGGTCGATCGGGAGCGGCTGCATGCGCGCCATGGTGGTCTCCTTTAGTACGGGGTCAGGTCTTGCATTGCGACATTTTCAACCGGCTTGCCGAATAGGTCGCACGAGGAAATGTCGTAATGCAAGACCTGACCCCAGATCCGGCTCCGCCCGCGATGGCCGGGAGGAGGAAGACTTCGCTGTTGGCCCCGATCGGCTCCAGCAGGGCGTCCTGGAAGATCTGGCCGTCGATGGCGACGGCCACGCCGGACTCGAGATGGGGCGCGAGCGCCGGATGGAGCTCGCCGAGCTGCCGGAAGAGCTGCTGAACGGACGTCGCCGAGAGATCGAACTCGGCGACGCCCCCCGTGACCTGCGCGAGGTTGCCGATCAGCACCACTCGCGCCATGCCGGTCTGGCTCAGGCCTTGTTGAGGCCCTTCTCCTTGAGCGCCTTCAGGACCTTGGGCGGCGACATCGGCAGCTCGGTGAAGCGGATGCCGGTGGCGTTCTCCATCGCGTTGGCGATGGCCCCGAGCGGCGGGACGATCGGCGTCTCACCGACGCCGCGCACGCCGTAGGGATGCTTGGGGTTGGCGACCTCGACCAGGATCGCGTCGATCATCGGCACGTCCGAGGCCACCGGCATGCGGTAGTCGAGGAAGCCCGCGTTCTGCAGCTTGCCGTC
>CAMLFJ010000314.1 GCA_946479205.1 uncultured bacterium
CCGACGTCGTCCGTCATTTCATGAAGCTGGGCAGCCACAGCGCCAGGATCGGGAACATCACCAAGATCGCCAGCCGCAGCACGTCGGCCCACATGAACGGCAGCACGCCGCTGAAGATGGTGGCCGTGCTCAGCTCGGGGATGAGCGTGCGCAGCACGAACATGTTCATGCCCACCGGCGGGCTGATGAGCCCGATCTCGACCACGCAGACAATGATGATGCCGAACCACACCGGATCGAGCCCGAGGTGCGTGATCACCGGGAAAAACACCGGCATCGTCAGCAGCACCATGGAGAGCTCCTCCATCGCGGTGCCGAGGATCACGTAGATCGCGCAGATCGCGGCCACCACCATCAGCGGGCTCAGCCCGAGGTTGGAGACGAGCGCCTTGAGGTCGGCGGGCATGGTGGTGATGTTGACGAACTCGGCGAACATCAGCGCGCCGATCAGGATCATGAACAGCATCGCGGTGGTGCGCGCGGACTCGAGCAGGGCCGCGTAGAGCGTCCGCCAGGTGAGCGCCCGGCGCGCGGCCGCGAAGCCGAGCGCGCCCATCGCCCCCATCCCCGCCCCCTCGGTGGCGGTGAAGAGGCCGCCGTAGATGCCGCCCATCACGAAGACGAAGAGCACCGCGACCGCCCACACGTCTTTCAAAGCGGAGAATCGTTCGCGCCAGCTCGAGCGCGGGCCGCGCGGGCCCCAGTCCGGATGCCGCCAGGTGGTGCACACGATGGCCCCGCACAGGAGGAACGCGCCCAGGATCCCGGGCAGGACGCCCGCCGCGAAGAGCTTGCCGATATTGGTCTCGGTGAAGACGCCGTAGATGATCATGATCGTGGACGGCGGGATCATGATCCCGAGCGTTCCCGCCCCCGCCACCGTGCCGGCCGCGAGCTGATCGTGGTAGCCAAAGCGCTTCATGGACGGGTACGCGACCTTGGCCATGGTGGCCGCGGTCGCGATGGAGGAGCCGCAGATGCCCCCGAAGCCCGCCGAGGCCCACACGGTGGCCATCGCGAGCCCGCCGCGCAGGTGCCCGATGAAGGCGTAGGCGGCGCGGAAGAGCTCCTGCGACATGCCGGCGCGGGTCACGAGGTTGCCCATCAGGATGAAGAGCGGCACCACCGAGAGCGTGTAGCTCCGCCCGGTCTCGTAGATCTTGGTCTGGGCGGTCGCGAAGGCGACCCACCAGTTCCAGTCGCGCATGTAGGCGTAGCCGACGATGCCCACGATGCCCATCGCGTAGGAGATGGGGACGCGCAGGAAGGCGAGCACCATCATCAGGCCGAGCCCCACCAGCCCCTCGATCACCGGCGGGCCCCGATCTTGTAGAGATGGATCACTCCGGTCAGCCCGATCGCGATGGCCATGAAGTACACGAACGGGCCGTAGAGGATGCGCAGCACGTCGGTGGCGTCACGGTAGCTCCAGATGCGGTCGGCCTTGAGCCACACCAGCCAGGCGAGCAGGAACATGACCGCCGCGCACAGGGCCTGGACCGCGCGCTCGAGCACCGCGGTGCCGCGGGGGCCCAGCAGGCGGTCGATGAAGTCCATGAGGGCGTGCTCGTCGGCGTAGGTGACCAGCGGCAAACCTGCGAAGATCAGCACCAGCAGCAGGAGCTCGGTCACCTCGAAGGCCCCCGCGATCGGCCGGTTGAACAGGTAGCGGGCGACCACGTCCACGAAGGTGAGGAGCATCATGACCAGCAGGATGACGGCGGAGGCGACGCCGAGGAGGCCCTCGACGCGCCGCCCCCATTCGGCGCGGCTCACTTCTCGGCGGCGACCTTCTTCAGCTCGGCGCGGAACTCGGCCAGGATCTTGGCCGCGTCCACGCCCTTGGCCTTCGCCTTGGTGATCCAGTCGTCCACGATGGGGGCCGAGCGCTTCTGCACCTCGGCGACGAAGGCGGGGTCGGCGTTGACGATCTTGACGCCGGACTTCTGTAGCGCCTCCAGCCCCTTCTTGTCCGCCTCGTCCCAGGAGCGGCCGGCCAGCCGTGCGATGTGCTCGCCGGAGATCTTGGCGATGGCCTCCTGGTCCTGCTTGGAGAGCTTGTTCCACTTGTCCTCGTTCATGAAGAAGCCGAAGGCGGAGCTGTACATGCCGCCCGGAAAGAGCGTGGCCTGCTCGATCACGGTCTCGAGCTTGAACGAGGTGATGGACTCGAGCGGGAAGAACACGCCGTCGGCCACGCCGCCCTTGAGGAGCTCGTAGGACTCGGGCGCGGGCTTGACGAACGCGGAGGCGCCGAGGGCCTTGGCCACCGCCTCCGCGACGCCGCCCCCGGTGCGGATCTTGAGGCCCTGCACGTCGCCGATGCCGGCCACCGGCTTCTTGGTGAACATCTGGCCCGGGCCGTGGGTGAAGACGCCGAGCAGCTTGACGCCCTTGTACTCGCCGACCTCGTGGAAGTGCTTCCAGTAGATGCGCGAGTAGGCCACCGAGTTGACGAGGGCGGTGTCGCCCGCGCCGGGCAGCTCCGCCATCAGCGGCAGGATGTGCCGCGCCGGCGTGTAGCTCGCGGTCACGTACGACAGATCCACGAGGCCGTCCCGCACCGCGTCGAAGGTGCCGGGCGGCGCCGACGGATGCTTCGGCAGCATCGTGAACTTGACGCGGCCGTTGGTGGCCTTCTCCACCTCGGTCGCCCAGCCCTGCAGCACCACGCTGGTCAGGTGGTGCTGGGGCGACACCCACGAGGACATCGTGAGCGTGGTGGTCTGCGCGATCGCGGGCCCGGCGGTGATGGTCAGCGCCAGCACGGCCAGGATCAGTCTCAGCACATTCGCCATATGGTCTCCCCTCCAGGTGGGCGTGACGCCTCTCGGCGGCGGTAGTGTATCGCAGGTGCGGTGGCCCCGGGATACCCTTGCGTACGCGGCGGGGGCGCGGTAGAAGGAAGGTCCATGAAAGAGTCCAGCGTCTCCGGCCTCCGTCCGCAGTAGCCCGCTCCCTGATGCCCAAGCGCGTCGAGGGCAAGGCGGCCATCGTCGTCGGAGGCGGACAAACCCCCGGCCAGACGGTCGGCAACGGGCGGGCCACCGCCATCGTGCTCGGCCGGGAAGGTGCCCGCGTCTGTGTGGTGGACCGGGAGCTGCCCTCGGCCCAGGAGACGGCGGACCTCATCAAGAAGGAGGGCGGCGAGGCCTGGGCCTTCGCGGCCGACGTCACCCGCGAGGAGGACGTCAAGCGCCTGATCGCGGCAGCCTTCGCGAAAGCCGGGCGGATCGACATCCTGCACAACAACGTGGGGGCGAGTCTGGCCCTGGGCGACGCGGTGGCCACCGATCTCACCGAGGAAGCCTTCGACCGGAGCCTCGCGGTGAACCTGAAGGCCACCTGGCTCACCTGCAAGCACGCCCTGCCCGCCCTGCGGGAGGCCCACGGCTCGATCGTGAACATCGCGTCGATGGCCGCGCTGAACGCCTACCCGCTGGTGGGCTACAAGACCACCAAGGCCGCGGTGGTCGCGTTCACCGAGAACCTGGCCGCCCACAACGCGAAGTACGGTGTGCGCGCCAACTCGATCCTGCCCGGCCTCATGAACACGCCGATGGCGATCGAGTCGCGCGTGGCCGCCGGCACCCCCCGCGACGAGGTCATCGCGGCGCGCGACCGGCGCGTCCCCCTCGGCCGGCGCATGGGCACCGGCTGGGACGTGGCCAACGCGGCGCTCTTCCTGCACTCCGAGGAGGCCGGCTTCATCACCGGGGTCTCGCTCATCGTGGACGGCGGCGAGAGCGTGAGCTGGGGCTCCTGATGGCGGCGCCCGAGCTGCCGGAGAACTCGTACCGCGCGCGGGCCGAGCGCGGGGAAATTCAATTGGGCACCTGGATTACCCTGATTCGCACGCCCAGCGTGCTTACGTTGCTCCAGACCGCGGGCCTCGACTACGGCCGGCTCGATCTCGAGCACTCCGCGTTCTCGATGGAGACGGTGGCCGACATGGCCGCCCTCGCGCGCGCGCTCGACTTCCCCCTGGTCGTCCGCCCGCCGGAGGGCAATCGCGAGTGGATCACGCGGCTGCTCGACGCGGGGGTGTGGAACCTGCACATCCCCCAGGTGGAGGACGCGAAGCAGGCCGCGGAGGTGGTGGCGGCCACCCGCTACGCGCCGCTCGGCTCGCGCGGCATGTACGGCTCGGGCCCCCACACCGGCTACCGCGTCCGCCCGCCCGCCGAGCACATGGCGAGCGCCAACGCGCGCGTGCACGTCACCGCGATGCTCGAGAGCAAGCACGCCTTCGACCACCTCGACGAGATCGCGGCGGTGCCGGGCATCGACGCGCTCACCATCGGCCCCACCGATCTCTCGCAGGATCTGGGCGTGCTGGGCACCCCCGCGCAGCGCGACGTGCTCCGCGAGCACCGGGTACGGCTCGGCGAGGCCGCCCGCAAGCACGGCAAGACGGTGGCGATGGCGGTGGATACGATCGAGGCGGTGCGCGAGGTGATCGCGCTCGGCGCCACCATCGTGAACTACTCGTCCGACACGAACGTGCTCCGCTCCACCTACGCGGCCGCGGTCGCGGAGATCCGCACCCCAAAGGAGAAGAAGGCATGAAGATCAAGGCGGTCAACGGCTTCGCGCGCATCCTCAAGTCCGAAGGCACCCCGTGGGTGAGCTGCTACCCGACGAGCCCGGTCAACAACGCGCTCGGCGAGGAGGGCATGCCCATCCTCATGATGGGCGAGGAGCGCTTCGCGGTCGCGGTGGCCGACAGCTTCTCCCGGGTGACCAACGGCAAGCAGATCGGGGTGTGCACGGTCATGGCCGGTCTCAACGCGGCGGGGATCCAGATGGCCTTCGGCGCCATCGCGCAGGCGTGGGAGGACTCCTC
>CAMLFJ010000315.1 GCA_946479205.1 uncultured bacterium
CGGGGCCGGGCAAGGTGAGCCGCAGGCGAGCCGAGCGGATACAAGGACCGAGGCGCGCGGATACGGGAGAGGGGTCAGGGTGAGCCAGGCAGAGTTCGTCTCGATCGAAGAGGG
Source organism: uncultured bacterium (assembly GCA_946479205.1). Next base: position 115 of record CAMLFJ010000315.1, read on the forward strand.
CATCGAAGAGATCCGCGCGGGTCGCATGCTCATCGTGGTCGACGACGAGGACCGCGAGAACGAGGGCGATCTCCTCATGGCCGCCGAGAAGGCGACGCCCGAGGCGGTCAACTTCATGGCCAAGTACGGCCGCGGGCTCATCTGCATGCCCATGCTGGGCGAGCGGCTCGACGAGCTGCAGATCTCGATGATGGTCTCGGACAATACCGCGCCGCTCGGCACCGCCTTCACGGTGAGCGTGGACGCCCGCCGCGGGGTGACGACGGGCACCTCCGCCTACGACCGCGCGGTGACCATCCGCACCCTGGTGGACCCGGCCACGCGGGCCGAGGACCTCACCCGGCCCGGCCACATCTTCCCGCTCCGGGCAATGCCCGGGGGGGTGCTGCGCCGCGCCGGCCACACCGAGGCCGCGGTGGATCTGGCCCGCCTGGCCGGCTTCGCGCCGGCGGGGGTGATCTGCGAGGTGCTGGACGAGGAGGGTGGCATGGCGCGGCTGCCCGAGCTGATGACGCTCGGCCGCGAGTATCACCTCAAGTCCATCACGATCAAGGCGCTGATCGAGTACCGGATCCACAAGGAGAAGCTGGTCAAGCGGGCCGCGATCACCCGCATGCCCACCGAGCACGGCAACTACCAGGTCATCGCCTACGAGACCACGGTGGACGACCGCCTGCCCCTGGCCCTGGTGCTGGGCGACGTCAAGACCGACGAGCCGGTGCTGGTCCGCGTGCACTCCGAGTGCCTCACCGGCGACGTCTTCGGGTCCCACCGCTGCGACTGCGGCTCCCAGCTCCACAAGGCGCTGACCATCATCCAGCACGCGGGGCGCGGCGTCCTCGTCTACATGCGGCAGGAAGGGCGCGGGATCGGCCTGCTCAACAAGCTCAAGGCCTACGAGCTCCAGGATCAGGGCAAGGACACGGTGGAGGCCAACCACGCGCTCGGCTTCCGCGCCGATCTCCGTCACTACGGCATCGGCGCGCAGATCCTGGTGGACCTGGGCGTCCGCAACCTCAAGATCCTCACCAACAACCCGAAGAAGATCGTGGGCATCGAAGGCTACGGCCTCAAGGTCGTGGAGCGGCTGCCGCTCGAGGTGCCCGCGACCGACGCCAACCGGAGCTACCTCCGCACCAAGCGCGAGAAGCTCGGGCATCTCTTCTCGTCGTTTCCCGACTAGCCGATGGCCGGGATCGCTCCCCAGCGCCGAGTCGCCCCCGCCGCCCGCGGTCAACGGTTCGCGGTGGTGGTGGCCCGCTTCAATGAGTCCATCTCCAAGAAGCTGCTCGACGGCGCCCTCGCCGCGCTGGCCAATCACGCGGTGAGCGGCGACGCGGTGGAGGTGCACTGGGTACCGGGCTCCTTCGAGCTGCCGCAGGCCGCCCAGGCGCTCGCGCGCACCCGGCGCTTCGCGGGCGTGGTGTGCGTGGGCACCGTGATCAAGGGCGCGACCCCGCACTTCGACTACGTGTGCGGGGTGGCCGCCCACGGCATCAGCCGGGTCGCGCTCGACACCGGGGTGCCGGTGACCTTCGGGGTGATCACCGCGCTGACCGAGGAGCAGGCGTGGGAGCGGGCGGGCGGCGTGGTGGGCAACCGCGGGGAGGAAGCGGCGCTCGCCGCCCTCGAGATGGCGGGCTGGCTGCGCTCGGTCCGGGGCCGGAAGGGCCGGCGCTGATGGGCCGCCGCCGCAAGGCCCGGGAGCTCTCGCTCCAGCTCCTCTACCAGATGGACGTCCAGGGCGAGGGCCAGCCCGAGCCGCACTTCGACGACTTCTGGCTGCGGCATCCGGTGGATCCCGAGGCGCGGGAATTCGCGGAGACGCTCGTGCGGGGGACGAAGAGCCACGAGGCCGAGATCGACGAGCTGATCGGCCGCTACGCGGAGAACTGGGAGCTCGAGCGCATGGCGGTGGTGGACCGCAACATCCTCCGCCAGGCCATCTTCGAGCTGCGGTGGGCGACCGGGGTGCCGCCCAAGGTCGCAATCAACGAGGCTCTCGAGGTCGCGAAGAAGTTCAGCACGCAGGAGTCGAGCCGGTTCATCAACGGGATCCTCGACCGCATCCACAAAGAGCAGGCTCCCACCGCCTGACGGCAGGTCCCCATCCGCTACGCGGTCATCTCGGACGTTCACGCCAACCTCGAAGCCCTCACCGCGGTGCTTGCGGACGCCGCCGGAGAAGGCGCGCTCGAGGTGCTCTGCCTGGGCGACCTGGTCGGCTACGGAGCCGACCCGGTGGCGTGCGTGGAGACGGTGGGCGAGCGGGCCAGCGCGATGGTGGCGGGCAACCACGAGCACGGCGCCCTCGGGCTGCTGGACCTGCGCTGGTTCAACTCGTGGGCCCGCGCGGCCGCGGAGTGGACCGGCGAGCAGCTCGACCGCGGCCATCGCGATTTCCTGACCGGTCTGCCGCTGGTCCGCACGGTGGCGGACGCCACCCTCGTGCACGCGAGCCCGCGCAGCCCGGAGGAGTGGGACTACCTCGTCTCCGAGGAGGATGGGCTGCAGGTGTTCGGCGATTTCGACACCCGGCTCTGCTTCATCGGCCACTCGCACCTGCCCGGAGTCTGGTCCGTGGGCAGCGGAGGACCGGACCACGCCGGCCGCCTCGACCGGCCGGAGGCCCACGTGCACCTCGACGACGGGCGCCGCTACCTCGTCAACGTGGGCAGCGTCGGCCAGCCGCGCGACCGTGACCCGCGCGCGTGCTACGCGATCTGGGACCTCGAGGCGCGCGCGGTGACGATCCGGCGCGTCCTCTACGATCACGCGGCAGCCGCCGCCAAGATCCTCGCCGCGGGACTGCCGCGCGCCCTGGCCGATCGACTGGCGCATGGGAGCTGAGCCGGGCGCGAGCCGGCGCGGCGCCGCCGCGCGGGTTCTCGTCCTGGCCGCGGCGGGGGTCCTGGGCGCGCTCGCCTTCCCGAAGGCGGGCTGGTCGCCGCTGGCATGGGTGTGGCTCGTGCCCGCGCTCGTCTCGGGATTGATGCGGCCGCGCCGCGCCGCCCTGCTCGACGGCTGGCTCGCGGGCACCGTGTTCTACGTGGTGCTCCTGAGATGGCTCGACCACACCTTTCTCCACTACAGCGCGATTCCCTGGCCGCTGACCTGGTTGCCCATCGCGGCGCTCGCCGCGTACTGCGGCCTCTACCTGGGAGCGCTCGCGGGCCTGGTGGCGTGGCTCCGCGGCCGCATCGGCCCCGGCCCGGCCCTGGCGCTGGCCCCCGCGTTCTGGGTGGTGGGCGAGTGGCTGCGCGGCTGGCTCATGGGCGGCTTCCCCTGGGGTCTGCTCGGCTACTCGCAGGCGGCGCAGCTCCCGGTGATCCAGATCGCCGAGCTGGGCGGGGTCTACGCGGTGTCCTTCCTGATCGTCGCGGTGAACGCGGCCCTCGCCGGCCTGCTCGCGCTCGGGCCGCGGCGCGCGTGGCCGGGCGCGGCGGCGACGCTGGTCCTGCTCGTCGGCGCGCTCGGGTTCGGGGTCCACGCCATCGGTCGGGCGAGCGCAGGGAGCGCCGGCTCGGTGGAGGTCGCGGTGATCCAGCCGTCGATCGAGCAGACGATCAAGTGGGATCCGGCGCGCCACGCGCAGACCATGGACGTCTACGAGCAGCTCACCCGCGAGGCCGCCCGCGCCCGGCCCGCGGTGGTGCTCTGGCCGGAGACCGCGACGACGATCTTCCTTCGCGGGGACCCGGCGCTGCTCGAGCGCCTGCGCCGCCTGTCCGAGGAGGTCGGCACCCCGATCCTGGTGGGCTCGATCGACCGCCGGGAACAGCCCCGGGAACAGTTCCTGAACAGCGCATTTCTGCTGACCGGACAAGGGATTACGGGCAAGTATGATAAGATTCACCTGGTTCCGTTCGGAGAGTACGTCCCGCTCGCGAGTCTGCTCGGCTTCGTGAAGGGCTGGGCGGAGTTCATCTCGGAATTCGGCACCGGCGACGTCGAGACCGTCTTCCCGCTACCGGGCGCGCCGTTCGGAACCGTGATCTGCTACGAGGTCATCTTCCCCGAGCTGTTCCGGGGATTCGTGGTCCGCGGAGCGGCGTTCATGGCCAACATCACCAACGACGCGTGGTTCGGCGAGACGAGCGGCCCCTGGCAGCACCTGGGGATGCTACCGCTCCGCGCGGTGGAGCATCGCGTGGCCATCGCGCGTGCCGCCAACACCGGCGTCTCGGCCTTCGTGGAGCCGACCGGGCGGATCGGCCCGACGCTGCCGCTGCTCGAGCGCGGCGTCCTGCACCGCCGCATCCCGCTCCGCGATCGCGCCACGCTCTACACCCGACTTGGCGACTGGCTCGTCTACGCCAGCGCCGGTCTGGGGGCGGCCGGCGTCGCCCTCGCCCTCTTCCGGAGGTCCCCCGCGTCATGCTAGGCGAGCTCAAGCGTGACGTGGCCGAGCTCGACAAGCGGCTCGACGATCTCCGAGGGCATCTTTGACCTCCCCGCCAAGGAGACCCGACTCGGCCTGATCGACGCCGAGATGTCCTCGCCCAGCTTCTGGGACGACACCCGCAAGGCGCAGGCCCTCGTGCAGGAGCGCGCCGAGCTGGCCCGCACCGTCACCACCTTCAAGGAGCTGGCCGGCCGCGCCGAGGAGACGCGCCTGCTCTGGGAGATGGCCACCGAGGCGGGCGACGAGAGCGTGACCGCGGAGATCCAGGAAAGTCTCAAGCAGCTCGGGGAAGAGCTCGAAGCCTTCGAGCTAAAGAT
>CAMLFJ010000316.1 GCA_946479205.1 uncultured bacterium
AGGGCCAGGACCAGCACCCCCTTGGCGAGCCGGGAGGCCATGAGGCGCACCCGGGAAGCCGGGGCGCTCACCGCGAGGCCGGGGCGGCCGGCTCCGGGGGCAGCAGGATCGAGACGTTCTTCCGATCGAGGGGGAAGTAGGTCCGCGCCACCCGCTGCAGGTCGGCGGCGGTGACGGCGCGGAGCTTCGGCAGATAGTCGTCGAGCAGGCGCCAGGAGCCGAGCATCTCGAAGCGCCCGAGGACCGAGGCGCGGGAGAAGACCGAGTCCTGCTGCCAGACGAAGGACGCCTCGATCTGGTTGCGGGCGCGGGTCAGCTCCTCGTCCGGGACGACGTCCTGCTTGAGCCGCTCGATCTCGGCCAGGAGGGCCTGCTCCACCGCCTCGGGCGCCTGGCCGGGCAGCGGGGCGGCGTAGAACCAGAAGAGCGACGGGTCGAGCGAGAAGTACGAGTAGTCCCCGCCCGCGCCCAGCACCATGCGTTTGTCGTAGACCAGCCGCTGATAGAGCCGCGACGCCCGTCCCGACGACAGCAGGGTGGAGAGCAGCTCGAGCGCGGGGGCGTCGGGCGAGGTGTGGTTCGGCACGTGCCAGGCGATGTTGACGACCGGGAGCTGCGCCTGCTCGCGCCGCACGACCAGGCGGCGCTCGTCGATCGCGGGCGGCTCGACCGCGGTCACCGGCGGCGGCGCGGGCCCCCGGCGCAGCCCCGCGAAGTGACGGCGCACCATCGCCAGGGCCGCGGGCGCGCGCACGTCTCCCGCGATGACCAGGATCGCGTTGTTGGGCAGGTAGTAGGTGTCGTAGAACGCGCGCAGCTCGGCCCGGTTGATGCGGGCGATGTCCGACATCCACCCGATGATGGGCCAGCGGTAGGGATGGGCCTTGAACGCGAGCGAGCTCATCGCCTCGTAGACCAGCCCGTCCGGGTCGTCCTCGGAGCGCATCCGCCGCTCTTCCGTCACCACCTGCCGCTCGGAGTCGATCTCGGCGGCGTCCAGGAGCAGGTGCCGCATCCGGTCCGCCTCGATCCGGAGCACCAGGTCGAGCTTGTCCGCCGCGATGTTGGTGTAGTAGCTGGTCAGGTCCTTGCTGGTGTAGGCGTTGTCGCGACCGCCGTTCTCCTCGATGAGGCGGGCGATCTGCCCGCGGCCGTAGGTGGGCGTGCCCTTGAACATCATGTGCTCGAGGAAGTGGGCCAGCCCGGTCGCGCCGGGCCGCTCGTTGCGCGAGCCCACCCGGTAGAAGACCTGCACCGCGACGATCGGGTTGCGCGGGTCGTCCTGCACGAGCACCCGCAGCCCGTTGTCGAGGGTGGCCTCGGTCACCGCGAGCTGCTGCGCCGCGGCCGGCGCCGCCGTCTGGCCCGCTGCGGGAGCGGTCCCCGCCAACCCGCCGAGCAATGCGACCACCACCACGAGAAGCGCGCGCTCGAGGGCTCCGGTCACGATGCGGTGATTATCCTATGCGGTCCCCCGGCCAGCAAGCTGACGGGCCCTCGCGAAGACGCGGCGGAGCATCGGCCGCGTGAGGCGCCCGGTGAAGGTGTTCTGCTGGCTCGGGTGGAAGCTGCCCAGGAGCGTGATGCCGTCGGGCATCCGCGCGGTGGCGCCGTGCCCGAAGCGCGGCAGGGGCCGCGGCACCGCGAGCCCGGCCTCGCGCCGGGCGCGCAGGTAGGCGTCCCAGCCGATCTTGCCGAGCGCGACCACCACGCGCGTCCGGTCCAGCAGGGCCAGCTCCTCCAGGAGGAACGGGCGGCAGCGGGTGATCTCGACGGGCGTGGGCTTGTTGGCGGGCGGCGCGCAGCGCAGGGTCGCGGTGATGTAGGCCCCACGGAGCTCGAGGCCGTCGCCCGCGTGAGTGGACGCGGCCTGGCTGGCGAAGCCGGCCTCGTGCAGCGCGCGGAAGAGCCAGTCCCCGCTCCGGTCGCCCGTGAACATGCGCCCGGTCCGATTGCCGCCGTGGGCGGCCGGCGCCAGCCCCACCAGCAGCACGACGGCCGCGGGATCTCCGAAGCCGGGCAGCGGTCGCGCCCAGTAGGCCTGGCCCCGGTAGCGGCGCGGCGGCTCGGCGGCCACCGCTTCGCGATGCCGCACGAGGCGTGGGCACCGCCGGCAGGCGGTGATTCGCTCCGCCAGCCCGCCGCGCGCCGCGACGCGCGACTTGTCCTGCGCCGCCGATTGCCCGACAATCACCCGGGCATGATAGCGATCGCCGTCGAGCCATGACAAGCCGTGTTCCCGCGCTCATCGTGCACGGCGGCGCCGGCGCCGATCCCGGCGGGCGCGCGGAGCTGCGCGACGGCATGCGTGACGCGGTGGGCGCGGGCTGGCGCGCGCTGGCCGAGGGCGGGACCTCGCTCGACGCGGTCGAGGCCGCGGTCCGGAGCCTCGAGGATCACCCCCGCTTCAACGCCGGGCGGGGCTCGGTCCTGACGAGCGCCGGCACCGTGGAGACCGACGCCTCGATCATGGAGGGCGACGGGCTGCGCAACGGCGCCGTCGGCGCGCTCAGTGGCGTGCGCAACCCGGTCACCCTGGCCCGGCGGATCCTCGACGACGGCCGCCATTCGTTCCTCGTAGGGGACGGCGCGCTGGCGCGCGCCCGCGCGCTCGGCGTGCCCCTCTGCGATCCGGCCGATCTCGTGACCGAGCACCAGCGCCGGCGGCTGGCCGCACTGCAGGCGGGCACGGTGGGCGCGGTGGCGCTCGACCGGTTCGGGACGATGGCGGCCGCGACCTCCACCGGGGGCACACCCGGCAAGCTGCCCGGCCGGGTGGGCGACAGCGCGCTCATCGGCTGCGGCACGTACGCCGAGAGCACGCTGGGCGGCGTGTCGTGCACCGGCGACGGGGAGGCCATCATCCGCGTCACCCTGGCGCGGCGCGCGCTCGACATCCTGAAGACCGTCGGCGAGCCGGGCCACGCCTGCGAGGTCGCGGTGAGCGTCCTGGTGGAGGAGGGCCGCGGCCAGGGCGGGCTCATCCTCGTGGACTGGCGCGGCCGGGTGGGCTGGGCGCGCTCCACCACCCTGATGCCGGTGGGGTTCATGTCGCCGGCCCACGCCGAGCCCGAGCTGCCGTTCTGATCGCGCGCCCATGATCGACGCCGCGGACGTCCGGGCGGCCCGCGCGCGCCTGGCCGGCATCATCGTCGAGACCCCCTGCCCCTACTCGGAGACCCTCTCCGCGATGACCGGGGCCCGCGTCCACGTCAAGCTCGAGAACCTCCAGATGACCGGCGCCTTCAAGGAGCGGGGCGCGGCCAACCTGCTCCTGCAGCTCGCGCCCGAGGAGCGTCGGCGCGGCGTCGTCGCGGCCAGCGCGGGCAACCACGGCCTGGCCGTCGCCTTCCACGCGGCGAAGCTCGGCATCTCTGCGGTCATCGTCATGCCCGAGTGGGCGCCGCTGGCCAAGGTGACCTCTGCCCGGCGGCGCGGCGCGGAGGTCATCCTGCACGGGGAGAACTTCGAGGAAGCCTACGCGCGCGCCCGCGCCATCGAGGCCGAGCGCGGTCTCGTCTTCGTCCACCCCTTCGACGACCCGCGGGTGATCGCCGGCCAGGGCACGATCGGGTTGGAGCTGCTGGAGCAGGTGCCGGACCTGGATGCGGTGCTGGTGCCGGTGGGCGGCGGCGGCCTGATCGGCGGCATCGGCACCGCCATCAAGGCGGAGCGCCCCGCGGTCAAGGTGATCGGGGTGCAGGCGCGGGAGATCGCGGCCATGCAGGCGGCGCTGGCCGGCGGGCTCCGCGACGGCCTGCCCGCGGCCACCACCATCGCCGACGGGATCGCGGTGCGCCGCGTGGGCGAGGAGACCCTGGCCCTCGCCCGGCGCTACGTGGACGCCGTGGTGACCGTCAGCGAGGAGGAGATCGCCAACGCCATCCTCCTGCTGCTGGAGATCGAGAAGACCGTCGTGGAGGGCGCGGGGGCGGTCCCGCTGGCCGCCCTGGCCAACCGCCGGGTGGCCCTCGAGGGACGGACGGTGGCGCTGGTGGTCTCGGGTGGCAACATCGACGTGAACCTGATCTCCCGCGTGATCGAGCGCGGCCTGGTGAAGGACGGGCGGCTGGTGCGGCTGCGGGTGCGGCTGCGCGACCGGCCGGGTGCCCTGGCGGCACTGACCGCGGTCGTGGCCCGCACGCGCGCAAACGTGCTCGGCATCGAGCACGACCGGGCCTTCTCCCGCGCGCCGCTCGGCGACAGCGCGGTGGAGCTGACGCTCGAGACCTCGGGCCGCGAGCAGATCGAGGCCATCAAGCGCCAGCTCGCCGAAGCGGGCTACATGGCCGAGGAGGTCAGCCCGGCCTGACCGCGGCATCGCCGGCACCGGGGTGGCCGCCGGGCCGGGTCGACTCGCTACGCGCCCGGGTGGGAGGCGAATCGGGCGGCGACGGCGGCGCCCGACCCCTGGAGCCAATCCTTGACCGTGACGTACCCGTACCGGAGGGCCGCCCGGCTGGCCTCGAAGCCCATCGAGGGACCGACCAGGGGGGAGGGCTTGGGCTCCGGCTGGATCACCAGGATCTCGACCCCGGGATGCTGGAGCTTGACCGTGCTCAGCCCGATATTGAACAGGTTGAGGCTCGAGATGTGACCCGCCTGCTCCATGATCGCGTAGAGCCCGCCCCGCCGGATCTCGGGACCGTCCTGCTCGTTCAGGCACTGCGGCACCGCCGGGTTGATCGCGACCAGAACGTTCGCGCCGGCGTCCACCGCCAGGTCGGTGTGGCCGGTGTACCCCACGTCCCCGTCCACGTAGTCCCGTCCCCCGATGCGGTAGGGCTCGAAGAAGCCCGGGATCGCGGAGGAGGCCGCGATCGCCTGGGAGATGG
>CAMLFJ010000317.1 GCA_946479205.1 uncultured bacterium
CCCCGGCCGGCGGCGGCGCGGGGGGGGGCGGGGGCGGCCGCGGCGCGGGCGCCGGGGGCGCCTCGACCGCGCGGGCCGGCGCGGGAGGCTTCGCCGCCGGGCCCGGCGGACGCTCGCGGACCTCGGGCGGGGTCACCGGACGCGACGGATTGCCGAGGGGGGCCTTTTCCTCGGGCCGCTCGGGCGCGATGTCCACGAGCAGGGGCTCCCCGCGCTTGGAGAACTGGGCCGGCTGCAGGAAGCCGGGGATCACCACGAAGGGCACGATCAGGAGGAGGTGGAAGAGCACCGACGTCACGATGGCGAGAGCCAGCGTGCGCTGGGCACGGTCCTTGGGGAGCCGAATCCTCCACTTCACGCGGTCAATTATGGCACGCCCGGCCCGCGGCCGCGGACCGCGGCGGAAGGGGCCGCTTCGCCTTATCCCACGCCATTTTCATGACGAATTCTGTCCGCCTGGTGACACTCGACGGCGGCGCCAGGCCGCCTCCGCCAGAAGCCGCTCACATTAAACGCAATAATTTCACACCTTTGCAACATTCACGAGTTGGCACGACCCTGGTAAGCAAGAGGACCCCAAAGTCATGAGACTCCTGACCAAACTGCCCGTCGCGGTCGTGGCCCTCCTGCTCACGGTCGCCACCTCCGCCTTCGCTCAGCAGCCGCTCGTGTTCGGGGTGCTGAACCAGCAGAGCCCCGCGCTGACCGCGGAGCGCTGGAACCCGATCCTGCACTACGCGACGACGGTCAGCGGCGTGCCGCTCCAGCTCAAGATGGGCCGCACCGTGCAGGACACCAACGCGATGATGGCCCGCGGGGAGTTCGACTTCGTTTTCACCAATCACAACTTCCAGTCGGAGTTCGACACCATCGGTTTCAAGGTGATCGCCCGCTGGGCGGGAGAGCCGATCCGCGCGGTCATCGCGGTCCCGGCGGACAGCCCGATCCAGCACCTCCACGAGCTGAACGGCAAGCGCGTGTCCTTCCCGTCCACGGACGCCTTCGTCGGCTACGCGGTTCCGCTCGTGGCGCTCAAGCGGGCGGGCGTGCAGGTCGAGGAGATGTTCGGCGGCAACCAGGAAGGCACGCTCGCGCAGGTCAAGGCGAAGCGCGTCGAGGCGGGCGCGGTCAACTCCCGATTCCTCAGCCAGTACTCCGAGCGCGAGCACGTCCAGTTCCGTGAGATCTACGTGTCCGAGGGCTTTCCCGACCTGGCGGTGATCGTGCACCCCCGCGTGCCCGCGGCCACCGTCGCGCGCGTGCGCCGTGCCCTGCTCGGGATGAGCGCCGACCCCAATGCGGCGTCCGTCCTGACCGCGACCAAGTCCAAGGGCTTCGAGCCGGCGGGCGAGCGCGACTACGACGGCGTCCGCCGCGTGTATCGACTCATCGGCCAGTGAAGTCCAGCCTTCGCACCCTCCTGCTCGGCTTCTCGAGCGTGGCGATCGTCGTCGTCACGCTGAGCGGGCTTGCCGTCAACCTGCGCGACCGGAGCAACGCGGCCCAGATGCGGCTGAGCGAGCAGACGGAGCGCCTCGCCACCGCGGCCGGTCCGCTGCTGCTCGACTCGCTGGTGGTCGGTGACCTCGCGCGCGCGGAGCAGACGCTGCGGAACCTGAACGCGGACTCGGTGTGGAGCCTCGTGACCCTCTACGAGGCCGACGGGACCCGGCCCATCTTCGACGCCTCCCCGGACAATCTCCGCCGCTCCGCGGCGCCCCGCTGGGTCAAGCACCTGGTGCCGGTGACGCTCGCGGAGCACCGTGTGCCGATCGCGGCGCCCCCGGTGGTCTACGGCATCCTCGCGGTCACACCGTCGGTGCAGAGTCTGGAAAGCGAGCTCTGGGCCGAGATCCAGACCATGATCGCGGTGACCGGTGTGCTGCTGGTGACCCTGCTCGGCCTGACCCACGTGATCCTGCTCGTCGGCCTGCGCCCGGTGCGCGCGCTCGCCGAGAGCGCGGCGCGGCTCGGGAGCGGCGATCTCGCGACCCGGATGCCGGAGACCCGGCTGAGCGAGATGGCCCCCACCGTGCGGGCGTTCAACTCGATGGCGGCCAGCCTCGAGCAGGCTCTGCACGATGCCCGCACTCGCGAAGCCCGGCTGGAGAGCCTCGTCGAGATCAGCGGCGACCTGTCCCGCATGCAGGAGCTCGACTCCCTCCTCGGGCGGATCGCCGACGCGTGCGGGCACCTCGTCAACACCGACTGGGTGGGCTTCCGCCTGGTGGACGGCGACGAGCTGGTGGTCGCGGGCACGCTCGACGACGGCACGCGCATGCCGGTGAGGCCGCGCATCAAGATCGGCCAGAGCCTGGCCGGCCGGGTCGCGAGCACCGGCCGGGCCCTGCTGCTCCGGGACCCCGCCAATCATCCCGACCTGGACGCCGAGCACGCGGCCTCGATACGGCGCCTGGGCTATCGCGGGCTCCTCACGGTGCCGGCCAAGGTCGGAGACCGGGTGGTCGGCGTGCTGAGCTTCCTCACCACGCGCGAGCAGGGCTTCTCGGCGGAGGACATGGCCATCGCCACCGCCTTCGCGTCCCACGCCGCGATCGCGCTCGAGAACAGCCGCCTGCTGCTCGAATCCCGGCGCGCCTACGACGAGCTGGCCGAGACCCAGGGCCAGCTCGAGCAGGCCCAGAAGATGGACGCGATCGGGCGGCTCGCGGGCGGCGTCGCGCACGACTTCAACAACCTGCTCACCGTCATCCTCGGGCGCACCGACATCCTCCTGCACCCGTTGAAGCCCGAGGATCCGATGCGCCGCGGCATCGAGCTGATCCAGCGCACCGCCGGCCGCGCGGCCGACCTGACGCGTCAACTCCTCGCCTTCAGCCGCAAGCAGGTGCTCGAGCCCGTCGTGCTCGACCTGGGCGCGGTGGCCACCGACATGAAGGACATGCTCGGGCGGCTCATCGGCGAGGACATCGCGCTCCTCACCACGCCGACCCCCGGACTCGGCCGCGTGAAGGCCGACCGTGGCCAGATCGAGCAGGTGGTCATGAACCTGGCGGTCAACGCGCGCGACGCCATGCCCCAGGGCGGCCGCCTCATCCTCGAGACCGCGAACGTGGACCTCGACGACGAGTACGTGCGGCGGCACGTGGGCGCGCGGCCGGGACCCCACGTCATGCTCGCGGTCTCCGATACCGGCACCGGCATCCCGCGCGAGATCCAGGCGCAGATCTTCGAGCCGTTCTTCACCACCAAGGAGCAGGGGAAGGGCACCGGGCTCGGCCTGGCCACCGTGTACGGCATCGTCAAGCAGAGCGGTGGCTACATCGAGGTGGACAGCGAGCCGGGTCAGGGCACCGCCTTTCGCATCTACCTGCCGCGCCTCGACGCGGCCGCGGCGACGGTGGATCGGAGCGTACGGCCCGCCGCGGCGGCGGGTGGCACCGAGACCATCCTGCTCGTGGAGGACGAGGAGGGCGTGCGCGAGCTCGCGCGCGACATCCTCCGGGCCAGCGGCTACACGGTGCTCGAGGCGCGCAACGGCGCCGAGGCCCTCCTGCTCTGCGAGCGGCACCAGGGTCCGCTCGACATGCTGCTCACCGACGTGGTCATGCCGCGCATGAGCGGCCGCGAGCTGGCCGAGCGCCTGACCCCGCTGCGGCCGGAGCTGAGCGTGCTGTTCATGTCGGGCTACACCGACGACGCGGTCATCCGCCACGGGGTGCTGGCCGCCGGCACCGCGTTCCTGCAGAAGCCGTTCACGCCCGCCGCCCTGGTCCAGCGCGTCCGCGAGACGCTCGATCTGACCGCGGCGGCGAACCCGGCCGTCTGATCCGCCGGACCTAGAGTCCCCGTCCCACCGCCTCCGCCACCGGCCGGAGCTCGCGCATCAGCTGGGCGAACTTCGACGGCTTGAGCGACTGCGGGCCGTCCGACAGCGCCTCCTCCGGCCGCGGGTGCACCTCGATGATGAGCCCGTCCGCTCCGCACGCCACCGACGCCTTGGCCATCGGAGCCACCAGGTCCCAGTGTCCGGTGCCGTGCGAGGGATCCACGACCACCGGCAGGTGGGAGAGCTTCTTCAGCACCGGCACCGCGTTCAGATCCAGGGTGAACCGGGTGGACGTCTCGAAGGTGCGGATCCCGCGCTCGCACAGGATGACGTTGGGATTGCCCGCGGCGAGGATGTACTCGGCGGAGAGCAGGAACTCCTGGATGGTGGTCGCCATGCCCCGCTTGAGCAGCACCGGCTTGCCGATCTCCCCCACCCGCCGCAGCAGGGAGAAGTTCTGGATATTCCGTGCCCCGATCTGCAGGATGTCGCTGTACTCCGCCACCACCTCCACGCTCTCGGTCTCGAGCACCTCGGTGACCACCGGCAACCCGGTGCGCTTGCGCGCCTCCGCGAGGTAGCGGAGCCCCTGCTCCTTCAGCCCCTGGAAGGCATAGGGCGAGGTCCGCGGCTTGTACGCCCCGCCCCGCAGAACCTTGGCGCCCGATTCCTTGACCGCGTCCGCCACCTCGAGTACCTGCGCCTCGGATTCGACCGAGCACGGCCCCGCCATCACCACCACGTCGCGGCCGCCCACCGTGACCCCGTTGATGCGCACCTCGCTCGACTCGCGGCGCACCTCGCGGCTGGCCAGCTTGAACGGCTGCTGCACGGGCATGACCGACTCGACCGTCTCCAGCGCCTCGAGCAGGCGCAGGTCGGGCCGGCCGCGCTCCTCGCCGACCGCGGCCACGATGGTCTTGAACTCCCCGCGGATCACGTGGGGGCCGTAGCCCATCTCGGTGATGCGCCGGCACACGTCGTTCACGTCGGCGTCGCTGATACCGGACTTCAGCACGATGATCATGTCGCTCTC
>CAMLFJ010000318.1 GCA_946479205.1 uncultured bacterium
CGGTCCTGGGCGTTGACGCCGTCGATGCCGGTGAAGGTCTCGGTCTTCTGCACGCGCCGGTCCAGCAGGTAGTTGTTCTCGCGGTTGCGCTTCGAGCGGAACGTCGTCTGGTCGACGTCGAGCGGGCCATTGCCGAGCCGGCGCTCGAGCCGGTCCTCGTCGGTGAACGGCTCGGTCGTGCTGTGCTCCCAGTTGTAGACCATCGTGGTCTCGTCATCCATCGGGACCCAGATGTGCCCGGCCGCGCCGGAGAACCCGCGACTTCCCGCGCCGGTCCGGGCCGGGCGGATCTGGTGGAAGGGCAGGATGAAGTGGTAGGCGCGCACGTGCACCTCGCCGCCCGCGAGCGGCCGCAGGCCCGCGTAGCGGTAGCCGTAGTCCGTGACGTCGAGCTCGAGGGTGGGCGCCCCGCCGCGCACGAACGGATCCGTCGGGTTGAAGCCGGGCCGCGCGGAATCGGTGGCGAGGACCCGGTGGAGGATGGGCACGTGCGAGGTGTCGATGCCGCCCTCCAGCCCCTGCAGCCAGTTGCTCTCCTGGATCACCTTCGAGACGTGGCGGTGCGAGGGGGGCGCCTGGGTCCAGGCGAAGAGCGGCGGCGGCGGCTCCTGCCCCGCGGGGCCGAGATAGGCCCAGACGATGCCGCCTGCCTCGACGGTCGGATAGGCCCCGGTGCGGATCTTGGCCGCGAAGGCCAGCTCCTCCGGCTCGTTCATCATGTCCACGCACTGGCCGTCGACGTCGAACTTCCACCCATGGTAGACGCAGCGCAGTCCGCAGTCCTCGTTGCGCCCGAGAAAGAGCGACGCCTGCCGGTGCGGGCAGCGCTCGTCGAGGAGCCCGATGCGGCCGCGGCTGTCGCGGAAGGCCACGAGCTCCTGGCCCAGCAGCTTCACGCGCACGGGCGGGCAGTCGGGCTCGGGCAGCTCCCACCCGAGCAGCGCGGGGAGCCAGTACCGGCGCATGGTGGTGCCCATCGGGGTGCCGGGGCCGACGCGGGTCACTCGCTCGTTGTCGTCGCGTGCCAGCATGGCGTCCTCCGTTCGGATTACCGCAGGGGTGGGCGCGGGACGGGAATCGACGCGCCGCGGTCCCACATCTGCCGCAGCACCCGATGCCGCTCCTCCTCCAGCCGGTCGAGGGCCTCGAGGGCCGACGGCGCCTCCGCGACACAGCCGGGCAGCTCCGGGTGCTCGGCGCGGCGGAGCCACTGGCCGCCGCGCTCGACCGACTCGAGCACGAGCAGGTACGGCACCGCCTCGTAGTAGGCGAGGGGCTGCCGATCGTCCATCAGACGAACGGCACCCACGCGATGGGCACGCCGGCGTCGGACTGGCGCGCCTTCTCCGTCGCGCTGATCCAGCTCGCGCCGTCCGGCAGGACCGCGGAGGCCGGCCGCACCCGGCAGAGATTCGGATCGTCCACGTTGGCGGGCAGCGCGCCCTGGTCCCGGAGCGCCCGGGCGGCCTCGAGGAGCCGGCGCCGCACCAGGATCACCATGGCGTCGGTGGTGCCCAGGTGCTCCTGCGTCCGGTCGTAGATCGGCCCCATCGTCTCCGTCATCGCCCTGTCTTGTAGGTTGCCGAGGAACGGGATGCCGAGGGTCAGCTCCTTCTGCAGCTCGTAGTCCTGCCGGTAGTCGTTGTGGATGTTGGCGGCGGTGTAGAAGCGGCGGTAGGGATCACCGCCCGACTCCACGTAGCCGCCCCAGGAGGCGAAGGGATCGCGCACCTGCCGCGCCTCCTCCTCCGTCACCGGCCGATCGAGCCGCGCGCGCATCACGAACTGGAGGTTGTGGTGGTCGTCGAGCGGCACCCAGGCCCGCGCCGAGACGATGTGCGGGTCGCTCGCGGCGATCATCGAGTAGAAGGGCAGGATGAACTGGGTGATGCGGTGCCAGTAGAGGCCCTCGGTATCGGAGTGCCGCCGCGCCGAGTAGCACGCGCCGTAGTCGGTGGGCAGCACCTCGAGGCGGGGCCGCTTGTCCCGGTGGAACGTGCCGCGCTGCTTGGTGTCGGGCGAGCGCTTGGCGTGCACGAAGTCGATGTGGGACGAGTCGATGTCGCCCTCGAGCGCCTGCACCCAGTTGCACTCCTCCAGCATCATCAGGGGCGGGTAGACCTGCGCGGCGGGCAGCGTGTTGATCTCGAAGGCGGGGAAGGGTGGCGCCGGATCGCGCGGGCCCATGTAGGTCCAGATCACGCCGTTGACGTCGCGGCACGGGTACGCGCGGGCCCGGATCTTGTCCTTGAAGGTGGACTCCTCCGGCTCGTTCGGCATGTCCACGCAGCGGCCGGTGACGTCGTACTTCCAGCCGTGGTAGGAGCAGCGGAGCCCGCACTCCTCGTTGCGGCCGAAGAAGAGCGAGGCGCCGCGGTGGGGGCAGTTGGCGGCCAGCAGCCCGACCTCGCCCCGCGTGTCGCGAAACGCGATCAGGCTCTCGCCGAGCAGCCGCACCTTCTTCGGTGGGCTGTCGGGCGCGGGCAGCTCGCTCGCGGGCAGGCACGGCATCCAGTAGTGCCGCAGCAGCTCGCCCATCGGCGTTCCGCGTCCGACCCGGCACAGCAGCTCGTTGTCTTCGCTCGAGAGCATGGGCTGCCTCCTATTGCCAGACCGCGAAGGCCATTCCGACGCCGGAGCCGGCCTCGGACCGGTACGACGGCACGTAGTCCACGAGACGCATCGCCAGGTGCTCGGCCGCGCCGGCCGTGGCGATCCAGTTGCGGATCTCCGAGTTCCCGGATTCGAGCTTCGCCGCCGGGAGCGCGCTCAGCGCCTCGCCGTCCTTCTTGGCGAGCAGGTCCAGCACGTGCCGGTCCAGCTCCTCGTCGACGAAGAAGTGGCTGAGTCCGCCCGAGGCCACGATCGCCACGCGCTTGCGGACCGGCCAGCCCTCGATCGCCTGGCGCATCGCCCGGCCGAGCTGGTAGCAGCGTCGCGGGGTCGGCTGGTTCGGCGGGTAGTACGTGTTCAGCAGGACGGGCACGATGGGCACCACGTGGTCACCCATGAGCCGCTGGTGCACGAAGCTCCACGCGTGGCCGAAGGGGCCGTGGCGCGGCTGCACGCGCAGGTGGGCCACGTCGAAGTCGAAGTCGCGCGTGAGGGTCTCGATCAGGTGCCGGCCGAGGCCCGCGTCCACCGGAAACGTCCGGTTCGCGCCGTCGCCGTAGAGGCCCCAGTAGGAGAGCCGGCGGAGCGGCGGCACGCTCTCGCGCGGGGGCGGCAGGTTCTCGACGGCCTCGCCCCAGTAGACGCAGAGCGCCGGCTGGTTGTCGGGGCCGAACCACTCGTTCTGGTCGTCGCCGATCACGACGACCACGTCCGGCGCCTCCTCGGCCAGGACGTCGGCCAGCTGCCGGATCGCCGCCTGCGTCGCCTCGTGGCGGGCGCGGGTCACCTCGGGCGAAAGCTCGCGGCCGATCCACGCGGCACTCTCGCGCGCCTTGGCGGCGAACTCCGGCAGACGGGTGCGGTCGAGATCGCCGAGCCCGTCGAACGCCTCGTGGGGCGTGCTCAGCATCGGGCTGTGCGAGCTGCCGATGCCGATCGTGACCTGCGCCATGCCGCTCCCCCATCGCGCCCCGCCGCGTCGCGGGGCCGCTCCGATGCGCAGAGGATCGACCGAAAGCGCGCCCGCGTCAAGCGGGGGCGGGTGGCTCTGGGAGCGGCGGGGGGAGCGGCGGCGGGAGCAGGTCCAGGAGGCGCGCGGGGCCGAGCGGCATGCGGGTGACGCGTCCGCCCCGCGGCCCGACCGCGTCCTCGATCGCCGAGGCGAGGACCGCGGGCACCGGGAGCGCGCCCGATTCGCCGACGCCCTTCAATCCGAGCGGGTTCAGCGGCGAGAGCGTCTCGAGATGGTCGATGACCATGCTCGGCACGTCGGTGGCGGTGGGCAGCAGATAGTCCATGTAGGTGCCGGCCAGGAGCTGGCCGGTCTCGTCGTAGCGGATCTCCTCGAGCAGCGCGCTGCCGATGCCGAGGGCCACCGCGCCCTGGAGCTGGCCCTCGACCACGAGCGGGTTGATGAGCCGGCCGGAGTCGTGGCCGATCCAGAAGCCGAGGATCCGGACGCACGCCGAGAGGGGATCCAGCTCGACCAGGGCCACCTGGGCGCCGAACGAATAGGTGATATCGGTGGGCTGGAAGAAGCGCGTGCTCTCGAGCCCGGGCTCCACGCCGAGCGCGGCGGTGGCGGCGCCGGCCAGGCGCGCCAGGTCGGCGAAGGTCACGCGGCGCTCGGGCCGCCGGCGGTCGGCGAAGGCCGCGCCCGCCTGCTCGAGGTCGGCCTCGGCGCATCCGAGGGCCCGCCCCGCGAGGAGCCGGGCCTTCGCGCTCACGTCGCGCGCGGCGAGCGCGACCGCGCTCCCGCCCACGACCGCGGCGCGGCTCGCGAACGAGCCGACCCCGTGCTCGACGCCCGCGGTGTCGCCGGTGACGACGGCCACGTCCGCGGGCGTGACGCCGAGCTCGTCGGCGGCCACCTGGGCCAGCGTCGTCTCGAGCCCCTGGCCCTGGGTGCTCACCCCGCTGAACGCGGTGATGCGCCCCGCCGGATCGACCCGGACGCGCGCGCTCTCGAAGGGGCCGACGCCGGTCAGCTCCACGTAGGCGGCCACGCCCACCCCGACGAGCCGACCCTGGGCGCGCGCGCCGGCGGCCTCGGCGACGAGCGCGTCGTAGCGGGCGCTCTCGAGCGCGCGGCGCACCACCGACGGCGGGTCGCCGCTGTCGAGGATCACGTGCCCGCTGCCGCGGTAGTTGGGCAGGCCCGTGTCCCACGGCATGTCCTCGGCGCGCACCAGATTGGTCA
>CAMLFJ010000319.1 GCA_946479205.1 uncultured bacterium
GGCGCGAGCGCGCCGTGGGCTTCTCCGAGCCGGCGCGCGAAGCTCTCGCGGGTCGGGATATCGAGCCGGCCCCGACGGGCCGCCTCGAGGATCGCGTCGCGCGAGGAGTAATCCACCGCCACCCGGAGGTGCAGGCGCGTGCCCCGGGCGGTGAGGGCCTCGGCGGTCGAGATTGCCGCCGCGACCTCGCCCGGCAGCCGGTCCCGGCGCCCGATCACGGACAGGCGCACGTCGTGGGCCAGCAGAGGGCCGGCCTCGTCTCGCAGGAACCGCTCGAGCAGGCCCATCAGGATCCGCACCTCCTCCGCGGGCCGGGCCCAGTTGTCGGAGGAGAAGGCGAAGAGGCTCAGGGTCCCGATCCCGACGTGGGGCGCGGTCTCGACGACCCGCCGGATCGCGTCGACCCCCGCGTGGTGTCCGGCCGAGCGCGGGAGCCCGCGGTCGAGCGCCCACCGCCCGTTGCCGTCCATGATGACGGCCACGTGGATGCCGGGGGTCGTTATTTGCGAAGTACTTTTCATTTCAAAGTCTCCTGGCAAAAAAATATGGATCAGCGCTTCAGCGTATCCCGCGTCGCCTGGATCAACGCTTCCATGTGAGTCAGATACCGGCTGAGCTCGCGGCGGCCCACCGGGGTGAGCCGATACTCGGTCCGCGGGCGCCGACCGTCGAAGGTCTTGGTGCAGGTGACGTAGTCGGCTTCCTCGAGCTTGCGGGCGTGCACGCTCAGGTTGCCGTCCGTCGTCTCCAGGAGCGCCTTGATCTCGTTGAACGTGAGCGACTCGGCGGCCGCGAGCGCGCTCACGATGCCGAGGCGGATGCGGTGATGGATGAGATTGTCGAGGCTCGCGGAGCCCCGCCCGGCGCCGCGCCCGCCCGCGGACCGGGGCGCCGGGACCCGCGGCGCCGAAGCGTCCGCCCGCTGCCGACGCGCCGCGCTCGAATCAGCCACCGTGCTTCCTCCCCACGATCACCCCGAAGGCCATGTGCAGCCCGCCGAAGCCGGCGATCAGCAGCCAGTTGCGCCACCCCGGCGGGAGCAACAGGCCCGCGGCGCCCAGGACCATGAAGGTGGTCCCGATGACCGGCACGACCCTGACCGACCAGGCGCCGGCCGCGACGAGTCCCGCGCCGTACAGCAGGAGCCACATCCCGGGGAGCAGGTCGAAGCGCTCGGCCCGCTCGAGCGCTCCCGTGAGGAGGGCGCCCGAGACGACCGCGGGCGCCAGGCTCAGGGCGAACTTGCTGGCCGGTCCCGGGATCAGCGGCTGCCGGGCCGTGCGCGTCTTCCGGGCCGTCGAGAGCGCGCCGATCACCGCCGAGACCGCGGCCGCCGCCACCCACGCGATGAGCCACCGCGGGCGGGTGGGCTGCCGGGCGGCCAGGAGCCCGCAGGCGGTCGCGACGACGCCGATCAGGATCAGGCCCCAGCCGGAGAACGCCGAGAACGAGGAGACGCTCTCCATGGTCTCCCGGATGAAGCGGAGATCGGCCATGGCCCGGACGTGGAGGGCCGGCGACTCGGGGATCGGCTGGTTGCCGGCGTTCGCGGGCGGCATGAACCCAGCTATAGCGCCCGACGGTTCTATCTGTCAAGTACTTTGAAATTTAGAGTCTGATCCCGCCGGGAGTCTCCTCTGTGGTACGTTCAGCCTCGTCCATGAACGGCATCGTGGCCTACGGCGCGTACCTTCCCTACTTCCGCCTCGACCGCAAGGCGATCGGCGAGGTCCTGGGAGGCTCGGCCGGCAAGGGGACCCGGGTGGTGGCGTCCTACGACGAGGACACGACCTCCATGGGCGTGGAGGCGGCGCGCGCCGCCCTCCGCGGGGCTCCGCGCCTGGCCCCCGCCGCGATCTACTTCGCGACCGCGGATCCCGCCTATCTCGACAAGACCAATGCCACCGCGATCCACGCCGCGCTCGCCCTCGACGAGTCCGTCATGGCCTTCGACATGCTCGGCTCGATCCGCTCCGCCGCGGGGGCGCTGCGCGCCGCGACGGACGCGGGCCGGCCGACGCTGGCGGTGCTGTCGGACATCCGTACCGGCCTGCCCGGCGGCGCGGACGAGCGCGACGGCGGTGACGCGGCGGCCGCGTTCCTCCTGGCGTCGGGCGACGCGGATACCCCGGTGCTCGCCGAGCCGGTCGCGGCGGCGTCGGTCACCGCCGAGTTCCTCGAGCGCTGGCGGATTCCCGGGGATGCGGCCTCGCGCCAGTGGGAGGAGCGCTTCGGCGAGCACGCCTACGTGCCGCTCGCGGAGGCCGCCGTCGCGAACGCGCTGAAGCAGGCCGGCGTCACTGCCTCGGAGCTCGCGGCGGTGATCGTGGCCGGGCCGCACGGGCGCGCGAACAAGCGCGCGGCCGCCGCGGTGGGGGCGAAGCCGAGCGCCCTCGGCGACGATCTCACCGGCACGGTGGGCAACACGGGCGCGGCCCACGCGGGGGTCCTGCTCGCGGACGCGCTCGACCGGGCGCAGGCCGACGAGCTCATCATGGTGGTGTCGCTCGCCGACGGCTGCGACGTGACGATCTGGCGCGCGACCGGGGCTCTGGCGCGCGGCCGGCAGGCGGTGCCGGTGGCGAAGCAGATGGCGTCGGGCGGGAAGGTGCCCTACGCGACCTTCCTCACCTGGCGCGGGTTCCTCAAGCGCGAGCCGCCGCGCCGGCCCGATCCGCAGGCGCCCGCCGCGCCGCCGGCCCTCCGGGCCGAGGCGTGGAAGTTCGGCTTCACCGGGAGCCGGTGCCAGGCGTGCGGCACCCGGCACCTGCCGCCCACGCGCGTGTGCCTCAAGTGCCGCGCGGTGGACCGCATGGCGCCCGAGCGCATGGCGGACGTGCCCGCGACCATCGCGACCTACACGGTCGACCGCCTTGCCTACTCGCTCTCGCCGCCGGTGGTGGTGGGCGTGCTCGACTTCGAGGGCGGCGGTCGCTTCACCTGCGAGCTCACCGACGTGGATCCCACCGCGGTGGCGATCGGCAACCGGGTCGAGATGACGTTCCGGCGGCTCATGACCGCCCACCAGGTGCACAACTACTTCTGGAAGTGCAAGCCGCTCCGGTGATTCCCGCCCGCGAGGGCGCGGCGGCGGGTCGCCCCGGCTGGTAGTAGAATCTCTCCATGGCGACCGTGAATGGCGCGGTGTCCGGATCGACCGCCGGTCGTGGTACGGCCGGCGTGGAGCCGGACGCGTTCCCGTTCAAGTGCGAGCTGAGCCTCGCCCCGCTGATCACGTTCTGGACCCAGCTCTCCGCCTATTCCGAGTTCGGCCGGGGGCCGATCCCGGGGCTCGTTCGCGAGAAGGCCCGCGAGGCGCCCGAGCTGGCCGGGGTGATCGACGACCTGTCGGTCATCGGCACGCATCAGACGTTCGTCGACCTGATGATGACCGCGCTCTTCCCGCCGGCCTTCTGGGAGCAAGAGTACGGCGCGGCCCTGTTTCCCTTTCATCTGCGGGCGTTCTACGCGACGCCTCCCTTCCGGCGTGCACTCATGAACGCGGACGGAACGCTGCAGGGCCTGGCGACCTTCCTGCGGAAGCGCAGCGTGGACCCGACGATGGCGGCCGAGCGGCTCTCGCTCGCCTACGAGCTGATCCTCGAGCGGGTCTACGGGGTCGAGCTCGGCGGCGACGTCCCGGTGATGATCTTCACCACCACCGATTCCGTCACCGGACTGGATCAGCACTTCCGGCTGCAGTTCGACTGGCGGTTCGTCGACGTGGAGGTCGTCGGGCCCAAGCCGCCGCTTCCCGACGGGGTGCGGCAGAGGCTCCACACGGGCCGGATCGAGGGCGAGGAGCTGCGCGCGCTGCTGCCGCCCGACCGGTTCGGCCTGCGCGGCTTGATGATCGTGAAGGCGGTCGACGTCACCGACCAGGAGGTCCTGTCCTCGCTCAAGCGCGATCTGATCGACAAGGACTCGATCGTGTCGAGCACGCACTTTCAGGGATTGCAGGCGAAGCTCCGGACCTTCTTCCGGCGGCCCGACCTGCACCTGGGCCTGGCTGCCGTCGAGGGAGATCGCGTGCTCGTTCTGAACGATGCCTCGCGTCACGAGCAGGCCTGCATCTTCGCGGAC
The DNA here is from genome assembly GCA_946479205.1 of uncultured bacterium. The sequence goes on from CAMLFJ010000319.1 coordinate 4,084, forward strand.
TCCGCCCACCACACCACCGCCGAGTTCCAGGGCTCGCTCTACGAGCGGGCGGTCATCCAGGATCGCCCCGTCGTGATCGAGGACCTGGCCGCGTACCCCGACCGGACGCCGGTCGAGGAGGAGCTGATCCAGAGCGGGGTGCGGACCTTCATCTGTGCGCCGCTCCACTACCAGGACCGGGTGATCGGCACCCTGGAGCTCGTCTCCGCTCACGCCGGCGATCTGAGCGCGGCCCACCTGCCCAAGCTCCAGGAAGTGCTGCCGCTGTTCTCCATGGCGGTCCAGCGCAGCGTGGAGGAGCTGAACAGCCGCATCCAGACCGTCATCAACGAGCAATGCACCGCGATTCACCCGACCGTCCAGTGGCGATTCCGGAAGGCGGTGCTCAACGCCTTCGAGCGGGATCGCGGCGGCGCAGCCGTGGTGACCGAGCTGGAGCCGATCGTCTTCGAGGGCGTGTATCCGCTCTTCGGCCTCGCGGACATTCGCGGGTCCTCGACGCAGCGCGCGCGGGCCATCCAGGCCGATCTGCTCGACCAGCTCCGTCTCGCGAGGGCGGTGATCCAGAGCGCGAGCGAGACGCGGTCCGGACCGGCGCTCGACGAGCTGGCGTACCGGATCGACAGCCGCGCCGCCCAGATCGAGCGCGGCCTGAATTCGAGCGACGACATCGGAGTCATCGCGTTCTTGCGGACGGAGGTCGAGGG
>CAMLFJ010000320.1 GCA_946479205.1 uncultured bacterium
AGGTCGGCAGGAACATGGCGAGGCCGGCGAGGAAGCCGCCGAGCGCGCCGTGCGCACGGTAGCCCACGAAGACCGCGATGAGCATGTTCGGACCCGGAGTGAGCTGGGTGAGCGTGTAGCCGTCCACGAACTCGCGCGCGGTGAGCCAGCCGTGGATGGTCACCGACTGGCGCTCCATCTCCGGGATCACCCCGAGCCCGCCGCCCACGCAGAGCAGGCTCAGCCAGAGGAACGTCCAGGTGAGCAGCGCGAGATCCGCCATCAGCAGATCTCCCCGAGGCCGGCCTTCTCGGCCGGGGCCGCGGGCGCGGACCAGTGCAGGGCCAGGCTCACCGCGGCCATCACGAGCACGACGCCCACGGTGGGCAGGCGTAGCGGGCCCACCGCCAGGAACGTCATCGCGGCCACCACGAGCCCGCGGCCGCCGCGAAGCGAGCCCCGCACGATGCGCAGGGTGGTGACGAGCACGAGCCCCACCACCGCAGCGCTGAGGCTCCGGATCAGGAGCGTGGCGGAGCCTCCGAAGGCGCCATGCAGGTAGAGCGTGGCCGCGGCCACCAGGATGAGCGCGCCCGGCAGCACGATGGCGAGGAGCCCCCACACGCCGCCCGCCATGCCCGCGAGCCGGTAGCCGAGCGCGACCGCGAGATTGCTGAAGTTGGGGCCCGGCAGCACCTGGCTCAGCGTGAAGTCCTGCACGAACTCGTCGTGGCGGATCCAGCCGCGGCGCCGCACGAGCGCGTCGTGAAAGTAGGCGCTGCGGCCGCCGCCGAGGCTCGAGAGGCCGGTCCAGGTGAACACCGCGATCAGACGGAGGAGGGGGATGCGCTTCACTCGCAGCGCTCGGGCGAGCGGGCGTCGGGCATCGCCCCGGAGTGTAGCACCCTCTCCCCCCGGGGCCGGGGGGAGAGGGCATGGGGCGGAACCGGGCTACGAGATCAGTAGCGCCAGCCCGGATGCGGGGCCCGATACACGGGACCGCACCAGCCCTTCCGGGCGTGGCCGGGCGGGCAGAACGCGGGCTGCGGGTGCACGACCACGTGACGCGGCGCCGGCACGTACACCGGATACGGCCTCGCGATCACGCGAGGGGCCGGCACGTAGCGCGGGGGCGGCGCATAGTAGACGGGGGGCGCCGGCGCGTAGACCACCGGAGCCGGCGGCGCGTACACCACCGGCGGCGGCGCCACCACGGGCCCGCGGAAGACGCCGACACCACCCAGGATCTGGTTGAACACGGCAAAAGCGCCGAGCCCGAGGGCCGCGTCCGTGGACGCGCCCGCGAAGGCCAGCGTAGGAACAAAGACCGCGGCAGCGAGAACCAGCGCGATCAGCTTTTTCATGGTGTTGCCTCCTCTCGGGGCCATGGATGCCGCCCCGTGCACCGTATGAGACGAGAGCGGGGCACGGCATGTTTACCGGGGCGCGACCGGGATGGCTGAGCGACGGAACTCCGCCAATTTGCAGCGAAATTCGAAGCCGAATCTGGCGGACGCGGGCCGCTTGTCTTACCATATCGAGCCATGAGCGACCACGCGAGCGTCTGCCCTCTCGATTGCCCGGACACCTGCAGCCTCACCGTGACCGTCGAGCACGCGAAGATCGTGAAGATCCGCGGCTCGCGCGCCAATCCCTACACCGCCGGGGTGATCTGCACCAAGGTCGCCGGCTCGTATCCCGAGTGGGTGCACGGGCCCGGGCGCCTGCAGACGCCGCTGCGCCGCATCGGCGCCAAGGGCGAGGGACGCTTCGCGCCGGTGTCCTGGGACGAGGCCCTCGACATCATCCACGAGCGCGTCACGAGCGTGATCGCCGCGCACGGCCCGCAGTCGGTGCTGCCGCTCAACTACGCGGGGCCGCACGGCATGCTCGCCTACGCCTCGATGGACCTGCGGTTCTTCCACAAGCTGGGCGCCTCGCTGCTGGACCGCTCGCCGCTCTGCGGCGGCATTCGCACCCAGGCCTGGCTCGGCACCTTCGGCACCACGCCGGGCATCGCCCCCGAGCAGGTGCGGCACTCCAGGCTCACGATCGCGTGGGGGAACAACGTCACGTGGTCGAACCTCCACCTCACCCCGATCATCAACGCGGCCCGCCGCGACGGGGCCAAGGTCGTGGTGGTGGATCCCAAGCGCATCAAGATCGCCGAGCAGGCCGACATGCACGTCGCGCTCAAGCCCGGCACCGACGTGGTGCTGGCGTGGGCGCTCGCCGCGGAGCTGGAGCGGCGGGGCGCGTTCGACCGCGCGTTCATCGAGCGGCACGTGGCCGGCTTCGACGACTACATGGCGGACGCGCGGCGCTACTCGGTGGCGGACGCCGCGCGCATCTGCCAGGTGCCGGAGGCGCAGATCCGCCAGCTCGCCGAGTGGTACCACACGCTCTCGCCCGCCTCCATCAGCGTGGGCAACGGGCTCGAGCGCAACCAGAACGGCGGCAGCGGCATCCGCGCGATCTTCGCGCTGCCCGCGCTGACCGGGAAGTTCGGGGTGCCGGGCGGCGGGCTCGTCAACGGCGCGGGCTTCGTCTTCCCGAAGACGCCCGCCAAGCTGCAGCGGCCGGACCTGCTGCCCCCGGGCACCCGCACCCTCAACATCGTGGACGTGGGCGCGCACCTGCTCGATTCGACCCTGTCGCCGCCCATCAAGGCGCTCTTCGTCTACAACCACAATCCGCTCGTCGTGCACCCGGATCAGAACCGGATGCGCCGCGGCCTGAGCCGCGAGGATCTCTTCGTCGTGGGCTGCGACGTGGTGATGACCGACAGCCTCGCCTACGCCGACGTGGTGCTGCCCGCCTCCAGCCACTTCGAGTACGACGACATCTACGCGGCCTACGGCCAGCACTGGCTGCAGCGCGCCGAGCCGGTGATCCGCCCGCAGCACGACTCGCTGCCCAACACCGAGATCTTCCGGCGCCTCGCCGCGCGCTTCGGCTTCACCGACCCGATCTTCACCGCGAGCGACGCCCAGCTCATGGACGACGCGGTGGACGGCGCCGATCCGCGCCTGGGCGGCGTGGCCCCGAGCCGACTGCCCACCGACCGCGCCACCGCGATGACGGTGGGCGGCGAGCCGGCCATCCTCTTCAAGAACGTCTTCCCCAAGACCGGCTCCGGCAAGGTGGAGCTGGCCTCGGAGTATCTCGACAAGAAGTACGGCAGCCGGCTGCCGACCTACCGGGCCTACGAGACGAAGTTCCCGCTGATCCTCATCACCCCCGCCTCGGACGAGCGCATCACCTCCACGTTCGGCGGGCTCAAGGCGGGCGACGTGGTCCCGCCGCTCGAGATGCACCCGGACGACGCGCGGGCCCGCGGGCTCGTGAACGGGGTGCGGGTGCGCGTGTGGAACGAGCTGGGCGAGGTGCACCTGCCGCTCCGGATCACCGACGAGATCCGGCCCGGCGTGATCTGCAGTCTGAAGGGCGCGTGGATGAAGACCACCGACAACGGCCAGACCGTATCCGCGCTGGCCCCGGGCCACCACGCGGACATCTGCGGCGGCGCCTGCTACAACGACTGCCGCGTCGAGGTCGCCGCCCTCTAGCCTCCCCCTACACCCTCCCCCCTGAGGGGAGAGGGCAGGGTGAGGGGTGGTCTAGGTGGCCTACCGCTCGACGTTCTCCTCGGCGATCGCCTTGCGGGCCTTCATGTTGAAGCGCCCGTCGTAGACCGGCTGCCCGCCCGTGGTCGGCCCCTGGTACTGCACGAAGAGCATGAGGCCGCCCGTCTTCGTGGAGAGCGCTTCCTCGAAGTGCGGATCGGGGTAGAAGAGCATCGTCCCCGGCGTGTAGACCGAGTCGCCGATCCGGAACTCGCCCTCGAGGATGTACCAGACCTGGGCGAAGTCGTGCTTGTGGAAGGGATGGTGCGAGCCCGGCTCGTAACGGACCAGGCCCGCGTTGGGCTCGGTCGGGCGGTCGGCCCGGGGATGGAAGAGCATCTTGCTCCACTGGCCGGGCCAGCGCAGCGTCTCCCACTCGCGGTCGTCCGCGTGCACCGCTTCCATCGGCTGGTGAAGGGGCGGCTGATGTTCTTGCATGAGGGTCGCTCCTAGCGCTTGGCGTTGACGCGGCTGAGCTCGGTGCTCAGGCAGCGGCCTACCCAGGCGTCGCGCTTGCCGGGCGCGATCACGTCGTCGGCGGTGCGCGGCGTGTAGCGCGCGAGCGCCTCCCAGCACCGCTCGCGGGCCTGCGCCATCTGCAGATCGGCCTGGAGCACCCGCACCGTGCGGCTGCGCTCGACGTCCCAGCGCACCGCCACCACCACCACCGCGAGCGCCGCGCCCACCACCATGAGGAGGAAGAGCACGGCGGCCACGCCCTGCCACTGGCGGATCCGGCGCTCGGCCGCGTCCACCAGGCCGGAAATCTTTACCTCCACCGGACCGCCCGCGTGCCGGATGATCTCCACCGCGCGGCTGCGCGAGCGCGTGATCAGCGGAGTGCGAGGCCGGGAGCGCGCCGGGCGCGTGGGGGCGGCCGCGTCCAGCAGGGACGGCTGTCTCGAATCGATCGCTCTCATGGCCCTTCCATCCTCCTGCGGTTTTGACGCACCGCGGTTGCCCTGCACCGCCCTCCTTCTTAGCGCACTCGGAGCCGCGGGTCCAGCACGTCTCGCAATCCGTCGCCGAGGAGGTTGAGGCTCAACCCGGCCACCGTGAGCGCGAGGCCCGGGAAGAGGCTCACCCAGAACGCCTCGCGGATGACGTTCTTGCCGCTCGCGATCACGTTGCCCCACGACGGCACGTAGGGCGGCACGCCCACGCCGAGGAAGCC
>CAMLFJ010000321.1 GCA_946479205.1 uncultured bacterium
TCGGCGACGATGGCCACGATCCCGCGTCGGTTCGGGCCGGCGGCTGGACCGGGGTTCGCAGCCGGTTCTGGGCCATCCTCCTGCGTCCGGACGGCGCCGGTGCCCTCGCGCCGCGCCCCGGCCCGGGCATCGCCCTGCTCGCCGAGCGATCGGATGGGCTGTCGTGGCGCTACACCTTCTATTCCGGACCGGTGGAGCGCCGCGCCCTGGATCGGGCGGATCCGTCGCTCGACCGGCTCCTCTTCTCCGGGCTCTGGTCCTGGCTGCGCGCGCTGAGCCTGGGGCTGCTCTCGCTGCTCCGAGGGCTGACCGCGATCGTGGGCCATCCGGGCGTGGCGATCATCGCGCTGGCGATCTGCGTCAAGATCCTGCTCCTGCCCCTCGCCGCGGTGGGCGACCGGCTGCAGGAGCAGGTCAATGCCGCCCAGGCGCGTCTTCAGCCCGGGATCGATGCCATCAAGACGGCCCATCGAGGCGAGGAGCGTGCCCGCCGCACGCTGGCGCTCTATCGCGAGGCGGGCGTGCACCCGCTGTACGCGCTGAAGAGCCTGGTCGGCTTCCTGATCCAGATCCCGGTGTTCATCGCGGTGTTTGACATGCTCGCGGAAGACTTCGATCTCTACCGGGTCTCGTTTCTGTGGATCCAGGATCTGTCGCGGCCGGACGCGCTCCTGCGGCTGCCCGGCTGCCTGCCCTTCTTCGGGTGCGACCTGAACCTGCTGCCGTTCCTGATGAGCGGCGCCTCGCTGGCCGCGCTGCTGCGCTTCCGCTCGGCGGTCCTCACGCCGGCGCTCGCGCGCCGGCAGCGCCGCAACCTCATCGGGATGACGCTGCTGTTCTTCCTGCTGTTCTACACGTTCCCCGCCGGCATGGTCCTGTACTGGACGTCCACGAACGCCTTCCAGCTCGTCATCCAGGAAGCGCGGCGGCTGGGCCGGGCCTGGCGGCCCCGCGCCGGTCCCGGAGAGGCGCCCGCCTGATCGCGACGCCTCACGCGGGCGGGGTGGTCGTCTTCCGCAGCAGGTCGTCGTAGAACGTGGCCAGCGTGTTCAGCATCGGCGCCGCCTTCCCGGAGAAGGACGAGCCGTGCATGACGGCGAGCGTCCGTGGCTCGAGTGCCGCGAGCTTCCGGATGGTGGCGCCGGCCGCGGGCGTGAGCGCGGTGTAGCCGAACTGCTTCTCGGCCTCCATCGCGGGGCCGGTGATGTCGCGGTCGGTCAGCGCGGCCGGATTGCCCGCGTGGGTGAGGAGATCGCTCGTGAAGAGCGTGCCGGTGGTCTCCTCGTAGAGCAGACCCGCGTCCCAGCAGTGGGGCACGTGCGGGGTGTCGAGGCGCCGGACGCGGCGGCCGCCCAGGTCGAGCACCTCGTTGTCGGCCATCGCGCGGGGCGGGCGGGGCGCCTGGTCGTTGAGCCAGATCGCGCAGCCGATGGCGCCGTGGGTCACGGTGGCGTCCGGGGCGGCGGCGAGCCACTCGCCCAGGGCGCCGCACTCGTCGGCCTCGATGTGGCTGAAGGCGATCCAGCGCAACCGGCGCAGGTCCATGATCCGGGCGGCGGTCTGGGACACGGCCGGGAACAGGGCCCGCTGGCCGCAGTGGAAGAGCAGGGGCTGCTCGGCGTCCACCAGGAACTGGTTGAAGGTCAGGCCACGTGGCCCCACCGCGGGCAAGAACGTGGACAGGCGGTAGATCCGCTCGGCGATCTCGTCGACTTTGGTCTCCATGCTGGGCCTCCGGCGCGATTATAATCCTCGATACCATGCGCTTCGGGACCTTCTACTTCTTCCAGGCCGCGCCGGGCCTGACCCACGCCGAGGTCATCCACCGCGAGCTCGAGCAGATGGCGTGGACCGAGGAGCTCGGGTTCGACCAGATCTGGCTCACCGAGCACCACTTCATCGACTACGGCCTGTCGGTGGACCCGGCGAGCCTGGCCGCCACCGCGGCCGCGCGCACCAGCCGGGTGCGCATCGGCCTGGCCGCGGCCATCCTGCCGTTCCACCACCCGCTGCGGCTGGCCGAGCAGCTGGCGCTCATCGACATCATCTCGAAGGGGCGCCTCGACGTGGGGGTGGGGCGCGGCAATCGTCCGGCCGAGTTCAAGGGCTACCACGTGCCCCAGCAGGAGAACCGCGAGCGCTTCGACGAGGCGGTGGACGTCATCCTCAAGGCGTGGACGGAGGAGCGGTTCTCCCACGAGGGGCGCTTCTTCACGGTCGGCGAGACCCGGGTGATCCCGAAGCCCTGGCAGCGGCCGCACCCGCCCATGTACCAGGTCTGCGGCAGCGACGACGGCATCGAGAGCTCGGCGGCGCGCGGCTGGCCCATGCTGAACTCCCTGCTCACCGGGCCGGTGGACCAGCTCGTGAAGCGGCGCGACAGCTACCGCACCGCGCTCCGCAAGCACGGCCGCACCGAGGCCGAGATCGCCACGCTGATGAAGGACTGGGGCGTGTCGCGCCAGATCTACGTGGCGGCCACGGACGCGCAGGCGCTGGCCGAGGCCAAGGACGCCGAGATGTGGTATCAGGACTCGCTGCGGCGCTTCCAGGTGCCCGAGCGCATCGAGGACGCGCACCCGAGTCTCCAGCCCGGGTTTCGGGCCGCGGCGGAGCGCTTCAAGAAGGTCACCTGGGAGGGGCTGGTGGCGGAGACGGTGGCCTTCGGCTCGCCCGACACGGTGGCCCGGCACATCCAGGCCATGCGCGACATGGGCATCGGCCACGTGCTCTGCTGGATGAACTTCGGCGGGCTCCCCCAGGACAAGATCCGGCGGTCCATGGAGCTCTTCGCCCGCGAGGTCATGCCGCACTTCCGCGACGCGTAGCCCGGGCGCACCGGTGAGCGGCCGCGGCGGCCGGCGGGCCCGCATCCAGCTCCGCCAGCTCGGCGTCATCACGGTGCTGGTCTGCCTGGTCACCCCGGTCTTCAACGTGCTGACGAGCGCGCCCACGCTACCCTCCGCGATCCAGGGCCTGGTGGACGGCGTGCTGGTGTGCGGCCTCGTCGGAGGCTACGTGCAGTTCGTGCGGGACGGCGCCCTGCGGCCCTGGTTCCGGCGGCTCCCCTTCGCGGCGGACCTGGCGATCAGCAGCCCCATCGTGGTCGCGCTGTTCCTGGTCGGCCGCAGCGTCGGCCAGGTGCTGACGAGCCTCGATCCCGCGCGCTTCGTCGAGAGCCTCGGCGAGCCGCATCTCCTCCACTACGCCCTGCCGTACTTCGTGGTGCTCGCGATCGCGATGATCTTCGCCCTGCAGATGAACCGGATGATCGGGGCCAACGTCCTGCGCTACTTCATGGCCGGCCGCTATCACCGGCCGATCGCGGAGGAGCGCATCTTCCTCTTCCTCGATCTCGAGAAGTCCACGACGCTCGCGGAGCGGCTGGGGAGCGCGCGCTACTTCGAGCTGCTCCGCCGCTTCGTGGACGACCTGACCGACCCCATCGTCGCCTCCCGCGGGGAGATCTACCAGTACGCGGGCGACGAGGTGGTGGTGACGTGGTCCCTCGCCGACGGGGTGCGCGACGCCAACTGCGTGCGCTGCTTTTTCTGGAGCCGCGACGCGGTGGCCCGGGAGGCCGCGCGCTACACGCGTGATTTCGGCATGGTGCCGCGCTTTCGCGCCGGGCTGCACGGTGGGACGGTCACCGCCGGCGAGCTCGGCGACCTGCGCCGGCAGATCGTCTTCGTCGGCGACATCCTCAACACCGCGGCGCGGCTCGAGGAGTACGCCAAGCGAGCTGGTCTCGACCTCGTGGTGTCGGACGCGCTGCTGAGCCGCCTCGAGCTGCCGCCCGGGGTCCTGGCCCGGCGGTGCGGCGACCTCGAGCTGCGCGGCAAGGAGGCACCGGTGGCCGCCTACAGCCTGTCCGGCTGACCGCCCGCGGGTTTATACTGTCCGGACATGGCGTACAACGCGTGGTTCCAGTGCATCAACGGCTGCCCCGGCGAGTTCGACCTCCGCGAGGTCATCTACCGCTGCCCCACCTGCGGAGACCTCCTCGAGGTCCAGCACGACATGGACGCGCTGCGGTCGCGCTCGGCGGCGGCCTGGATCCAGCTCTTCGACGACCGCTACCGCCGGAACATCTATCCCTACGGCTCCGGGGTCTGGGGCAAGAAGGAGTGGGTGGTGCCGTTCATCGACAACGAGAACATCGTGTCGATGTACGAGGGCAACTCGAACCTCCTCTGGGCCGACCGCTACGGCAAGCAGCTCCACGTCGAGGATCTGTGGATCAAGCAGTGCGGCAATTCGCACACCGGGTCCTTCAAGGACCTCGGCATGACCGTGCTGGTCTCGCTCGTCAAGGAGATGATGGCGGGCGGGACGCCCATCGACGCGGTGGCGTGCGCCTCCACCGGCGACACCTCGGCCGCGCTCGGCGCCTACTGCGCGGCGGCGGGCATCCCCTCGGTGGTGCTCCTGCCCAAGGACCGGGTCTCGATCGCCCAGCTCGTGCAGCCGCTCGCCAACGGGGCCCTCGTCCTCTCGCTCGACACCGACTTCGACGGCTGCATGGCGATCGTCCAGGAGATCACCAAGGAGAAGCGGATCTACCTGGCCAACTCGATGAACAGCCTGCGCATCGAGGGCCAGAAGACGGTGGCCATCGAGATCGTGCAGCAGTTCGACTGGGAGGTGCCGGACTGGATCGTGATCCCGGGCGGCAACCTCGGCAACGTGCACGCGCTCGGCCAGGGCTTCCTGATGATGCAGGAGCTGGGGCTGGTGAACCGGCTGCCGCGCATCTGCCTGGCCCAGGCGGAGC
>CAMLFJ010000322.1 GCA_946479205.1 uncultured bacterium
GCGGACGCCGCGCGCCTCGAGATCGCGCACCGCCGCGCGCGCCTCCGCGGCCGAGCGGTGATAGCCCACCGCCACGTCGGCGCCCGCGTCCGCGAGCGCGCGCGCGATCTCCCGGCCGACGCGCACCGCGCCGCCGGTGACGAGCGCCACCTTGCCGGTCAGTTCCTTGACTTGCCCAGGGCCGTGTGGTCTCATCGATTCGACATGTCGGGTAGTTTCCGCAATTGGATAAAGGTTCGGTTCATCACCGGACTGTTCTCCACCGTTCCCGCGATCGCCACGGCCTGGCTGCTGTGGGTGTTCTGGAACGCGATCGACGACTTCTTCTCCCCGGTGTACACCCAGATCCTCGGCCGCCGCATTCCCGGCCTGGGCTTCCTCACCGCGGTCGTCATCATCTTCATCATGGGCACGATCGCCCGCAACGTGGTGGGCCGCCGCATCCTCGGCCGCATCGAGCGTCTCTTCGAGCACGTGCCGATCTTCCGCAGCATCTATCCCTCCGTGAAGCAGCTCCTGGAGTCGTTCTCGCCCCAGCAGCGCAACTCCTTCAAGGCGGTGGTGCTCGCCGAGCATCCCCGCAAGGGCGAGTACGTCTTCGGCTTCGTCACCTCCGAGCTGCTGCTCGACGGCGTCGAGGGCAAGCGGGCCATGGTGACCGTGTTCGTCCCGACCAACAACCTCTATCTCGGGGACGTGATCGTGGTCGCGAAGGAGGAGACGCTGCCCACCGGCCTCACCGTGGAGGAGGGCATCCGCATCATCCTCTCCGCGGGCACCGCCACGCCGCCCCGGCTGCCTCGCGAGCGGCTCTGATCACCGGGCCGGCGGTAACCCCGCCAGCCAGGCCCCGATCGCCTCACCCAGCGGATAGAGCTTGCCGAAGAAGAAGTGGTCCGCCCCCTCGATGATTCGCTCCTCGGCCGACGTGATCGCGGCCAGCCGGTGGAGCGCCTCGACCGGACAGTAGGAGTCCGCGGTGCCGGCCACCAGCAGCAGGGGCCCGGGGCCCGCCTGCAGGAAGTCGAGATCGTACATCCCGAGCGGCGGAGCGATGAGCCCGAGTGGCGCCTCCGGGGTGCTCGGCCGGGTCGCCCGGGCGGCCATCGCGGCCCCGAACGAGTAGCCCAGGACCCCGACCCGGTGGCCGGCGGGCAGGTGGCTCGCGAGCGCGGCCATCGCGGCTCTCACGTCCTCCTGCTCGGCCCCTCCCTTGTCGTGGGCCCCTTCGGAGGCGCCCGCCCCACGGAAGTTGAAGCGGAGGGTCGCGTAGCCGGCGGCCTGAGCGACCTCCGCGGCCCGGATGACCACGGGATTGTCCATGTCGCCCCCGTAGAGGGGGTGGGGATGGCAGACGACGAAGCCTCCCTTGGGGCTCGCCACGGCCCCGAGCCGGGCCTCCAGCGCGGGTCCGTCGAGGACGCGGACGGTGAGGGCTTCCTCCATAGGAATTCCGACCTTAGGGTGTCCGGCGGGAATATTCAAGGGCCAGCCCGCGTCACAGCCTACGAGGTATACTTCCGATGATGCCGAGCCTCGGATGTCTCTGGAGTCGCCCCCGTCTCGAGCGCCTGGTTGATGGCGCGCTCGGGCCTCGCGCCGGTCGCTGGACAACCTCTCACGCAGCCCGCTGCGCCCGTTGTGGCGGCGAGGTGGAGCAGCTCACGCGGATCCGCCTGCTGGTCCGGAGCGCAGCGCCGGACGTGGCCGATCCCGAGTGGGCCGGATTCTGGCCCGCGGTCCGCGTGCGAATCGCCAGCGAGGCGCCCCGGCCGGTGCGCGAATCCTGGTGGCTGCCGTACTGGAAGCCGGTCTGGGGCCATCCGCGGGTCGCGCTGGGCAGCCTCATGGTCTCGAGCCTCGCGCTCGGTCTGATGCTCTGGCCCGGCGCACCGGTGAACCTGGCCGCGCGGGTGACGGTGCAGGAGGTTTCTTCCGCCGATCCGGACCGCAGCGTGATGGTGTACTCGAGCCCGGATGACGACGTGACGGTGATCTGGGTCTTCAACCCCGCGGAGCAGGACGAGCAGTCGTAGCGCTTCGCGCTACTCCTTCAGGCTGGCCAGCCGCTCCTTCGCCAGCGGCGCTTCTTCCGATTGCGGAAAGTGCTCGACCAGGTACTGCAATCGCGCCTGGGCGAGCGCGGTCTGCTTGAGCTCCACGAGGGCAAGGGCTTCCTTGTAGAGCGCGGTCGGCACCTTGCTGCCGCGCGGGTAGGCGACGACAACCTTCCGGAATTCCTGCACCGCCTGCTCGAGGTTCTCCCGGGCCTTCTCGGGCTGCGCCGCGGTGGCGCGCGCCATGCTGAAGTAGGCTTCCCCGATCCAGTACTGCGAGCTGTCGGCCAGGGGTGAGTCCGGGAAGCGCCGCAGGAAATCGCGGAAGCCCGAGACCGCGAGCGGATAGAGCCCCTTGCTGAAGTCGAGATAGGCCGCCTGGTAGCTCTCTTCCGCGCTCGCGCCGCCCGACCGGGCCGGTGGAGGTACCGCCGCGACCGACGGCGCGGGAGCGCCCGAGCGGGCGGGCGGGGGCACCGGCGTCGCGCCGCCCGACGGAGCGCCGCGCCCGAGCGTCTCCACGCGCTGGGACAGCTCGTCCACGCGGGCGGATACGCGCGCGACCTCCGCGGAGAGCGCGTCGAGCCGCGCGTTGAGGGCGGCGCTCTGCTTGCTGCTCTCCGCGCTCTGCTCACGGGTGCGGCGATCGAGCTGACCCACCACGGTCTCGGTGTCTCCGCGGCTCCGGTGCACCGCGAGGGTCAGCGAGTTGAGGTCCTGGCGGAGCTGGGCCACGTCCTGCTGGAGGGCCTGACCGGACACGTCGGCGCAGCCCGCGGCGGCGGTGAGGGCGACGGCGAGGAGGGTCCAAGCCGCGAAGGGGAGCCGGAGGCTCCCCTTCGCGGTCGATCGGGACGACACGACGGACTCCGTGTCGATCAGCGGGCCTTCACGAGGAAGTGCGCCCGCCGGTTCTTGGCCCAGCACGCTTCGCTGTGCTCGGTGCAGGTGGGCCGCTCCTTGCCGTAGGAGATGATCGTGATGCGGTTGGCCTGGACGCCCTGGCCGACCAGGTAGTTCATCGTGGCCTTCGCGCGCCGCTCGCCGAGCGCCAGGTTGTACTCGTTGGTGCCGCGCTCGTCACAGTGCCCCTCGATCAGCACGAGGTTGTCGTTGGTCTTCAGCCACGCCGCGTTGGTGTCGAGCATCCGGGCGTCGGCGGGACGGATATCGTACTTGTCGAAGTCGAAGAAGACGTCCTTCAGGTTGTCCGTCTCGCGGAACTCGCTCGGCGCCGGCGGCGTCGTGCTGGGCGCGGCGGTCGCGGGCGCGACCGCCGACGGCGTCATCGGGGAGCCGCCCCGCGTTTCAGGCGCCGCGGACGAGGGCGCGCCGGTCGGCGGAGGCGCGGAGGCGGCCGTGGTGGCGGGCCGCTTCGGGCACCCCGCGAGGAAGAGAGAAAGAACGAGCACTGGAGCGACCAGCAGCGCGCTTCCCCGTCGATGCGCCATGAGTCAAATCCTCCTAGGTTTCATGCGCTTGGTGATCATTTTCACTGTGAAAATATCGTATCACGGAAGGCGCGGGGACCAAGAAGCACTTGTGGACTCCCCGGGTGCCCGGGTGAGGGGCTGCTGCTCCGAGCCGTCGGCGAGCATGGTGAAGAGCTGGTAGCCTCCCGCCAGCCGGTTGGACTGGAAGACGAGGTGGCGGCCGTTCGGGGCCCACGAGGCACCCTCGTTGTTGCCGGGGCCCGCGGTGAGGCGGCGGAGGTTCGACCCGTCGGGGCCGATGGCCCAGAGGTCGAAGTTGCCCTGGCGCGACGTGAAGACGATGGTGTCGCCCTTGGGGGACCAGCGAGGCTGGGTGTTGAACCCGGCCTGAGTGAGCCGCCGCACGTTCGCGCCCTCCGCGTCCATCACGAAGACGTGCGCCCCCCCGGCCCGCTCGGACACGAAGGCGATCTCCCGCCCGGTGGGAGACCAGGTGGGCTCGGTGTCGATGCCGCTGTAGGTGGTGAGCCGGCGGAAGGCGCCCGACGCGAGGTTCAGCACGTACACCTCGGGGTTGCCATCGCGGGAGAGGGTCAAAGCTACCGACTTGCCGTCCGGGCTGAAGGCGGGCGAGGTGTTGATGCCGAGGAAGCCGGCGAGCACCTGCACCGGGCGGTTCTCGAAGGGGAACATCCGGTAGAGGTACGGGTAGCCCCGCATGTAGGAGGTGAACGCGAGCGAGCGGGTGTCCGGGCTCCACACCGGCGAGAGATTGATCGAGTTGTTCGAGGTCACGCGCGCCGCGCTCGCCCCGTCGTAGTCCATCAGGCTGAGCTCCTTGTTGCCGGTGCCCGAGTTCACGTAGGCGACCTTGGTGTCCGCGACGCCCGCTTCGCCGGTGAACTGGAGCACCACCTCGTCGGAGACCTTGTGGGCGAGCCGCCGGGTCTGGGTGGCCGGCAGCTCGATCTTCTTGGCGCCGATCAGACGGAACTCGGGGGAGGTCAGGTCGTGCAGCCGCATCTCGAGCTCGGCGCGATCGCCGCGCAGGGTGAGCACGCCCTGCAGGCCCGCGTGGGCTCCCGCCGCCGCGAAGTTGGCGAACGCGGCCCGGACCGCGGCCGGATCACCTGGAGGAATCGCGGGCACGTCCGAGACGACGCTGAAGAGGCTCGAGAACGTCAGATCGCGCGCGGTCACCTGGGAGAGGCCGCGCCCGAGCCCCTGGGCGTCGGGGCCGCCCACCACCGTGAAGTGCGGGATCACGATG
>CAMLFJ010000323.1 GCA_946479205.1 uncultured bacterium
TTGGGCGTGACCTCGTCGAGGCGCATCAGGATGCGCCCGACCCCCTGGGCTTCCAGGACCGAGCCCGCGTCGCCGAAGATGCACGCCTGCGTCTCCCCGCGCCGCAGGGCCGCGGCCTGCGCGTCGAGGCCGCCCACGCCGACGATCTTGATGTCCTTCTCCGGGTCCCAGCCCATCTTCTTGGCCAGCATGCGCGCGAACACCCACGTGGTGGAGCCGACCACGGTGACGCCGATGGAGCCGCCCTTGAGATCCTCGACCTTCTTGATCTGGGGCCCCACCGTCAGCGTGAAGTGATTCTTCTCGAGGATGGTGGCAAGCGCCCGGATCCCGGTCCCGCGCTCACGGAACACCAGCGGGTCGGTGGCCCCGGTGAGGCCGATGTCGGCGGCCCCCGATAGCACGCCCTTCAGCAGGTCCGGCCCGCCCTTGAACGGGACCATCTCCGCGTCGAGGTCGTTCTGCTTGAAGAAGCCCTTCTCGATGCCGATCATGGTCGGCGCGTTGATCCCGAGATCGCCCAGGACCACGCAGCCCACCTTCACCGCCGTCGCGGCCCGGGCCGTCCCGGGGCGCCAGGCTCCGCTGGTCGCCACCGCGGTGCCGCCCGCGATGGTCTTGAGGAAGCTCCGCCGCGTCGTCGCCATTGACCGGCCTCCTGTGTCAGCGCCAGCGAGAGAGGCGCTGGTTGAGATGTTCGAGAGACAGTACCACGACGATGGACAGGATCGACACGATGAGGGTGGCCGCGAACAGCTCGGAGGCCTTGAACGCCATCGCCATGCGCTGCATGAGGAAGCCCATGCCGCGGGTGCCCGCGAACATCTCGGCCAGCAGCACGCCCAGCATCGCGAACACGATCCCCACCCGCATGCCGGCGAGCACCGAGGGCAGCACCGCCGGTAACAGCACCTTGCGACTCACCTGCCCGCGCGTGGCCCCCATGGACACCGCCGCGGTGACCAGCGTCGGGTCCACGTCGCGCACGCCGGCGGCCACCATGAGCAGGATGGGGAACACCGCGAACAGGGTGCCGGTGAGCACCGCGGTGCTGGTGCCGAGCCCGAGGGTCAGCGCGATCCACGGCAGCACCAGGATCTTGGGCACGCCGTAGGCGGCCACCACGTACGGCATCGCGACCGCGTGCACCAGCCGGCGCGAGCCGAGCACGAGCCCGCCCGCCACCCCGAGCCCCACCGCGAGCGCGTAGCCGGCCAGCGTCTTCAGCAGGGTGTCGCCGAGCCGCGGCAGCGCCTCGCGCGCGGTGCTCCAGAGCGCGGCCGCCACCGCGCCCGGCGCCGGCACGAAGAGCGGGTCGGCCACGCCGGTGCGCACCGCCACGTGCCAGGCCAACACGACCGCGGCCAGCGAGGCGGCCTGGCAGGCGAGGACGGCTAGCCGGCCCATCGCTTCACCCGGGCCTCCACGAGCGCGCCCGCGGTATCGATGGCCAGGACCGCGGCCGCCACGATCACCGCCAGCACCGCGTACTCCCGCGTCATCATGAGACCGTACGCGTAGTTGATGACGTAGCCGATGCCCGCGCGCGAGCCGAGGATCTCGCCCACCAGCACGCCCACCACCGAGAGGGCGAGGCCGGCCCGCAGCCCGCCCACCATCGTGGAGGCCATCGCGGGCAGCATCACCTTGCGGAACACGGTGAACGGCCGCGCCCCCATGGACTGCGCCACCGTCACGAGCGTGGCCGGCACCTGGCGGATGCCGGCCAGCACCGACAGCACGATCGGGAAGAAGCCGAGGGCCACCCCGAACGCGATCTTCGACGCGGATCCGAGCCCGAAGAACAGCATCAGCGACGGGTACCACACCACGCTCGGCACCGCGTAGAGCGCGGCCAGCAGCGGCTCGTAGATCCGGCCGACGGTGCGGCGCAGCCCGAGCAGGAAGCCGAGCCAGAGCCCGGCCGCCACCGCCAGCACGTAGGCGCCCGCGATCTCCCGGAGGGTCAGCCAGACGTGCTCGCCGAGCGGCGGCAGGTCCGGGACCCGCCACATCCCGAGCAGCGTGCCGGGCAGGACCGACGGCCGGATATAGAAGAGGGGGTTGAGGGGGGCCGCCACCGCCTCCCACACCGCGAGGATCGCCACGAGGATGCCGAGCCGCCAGGCCAGGATCTTCACGGCCGCGTCCCCATCGCCTTCAGCGACTCCTCGCGCACCTGCTCCCAGAGCTTGGCGCGCAGGTCGGTGACCTCGGGCGCGTTCAGGTCGCGCGGGAACGGCAGGGTGACGTCCACCACGTCCTTGATCCGCCCGGGCCGCGCGGTCATCACCACGATGCGGTCGGAGAGCGCGATGGCCTCGTGCAGGCTGTGGGTGACGAAGACCACCGCCTTGCGCGCGCGCCGGCGGATGCCCACCAGCCACTCGCCCATCAGCAGGCGCGTCTGCTCGTCGAGGGCGCCGAAGGGCTCGTCCATCAGGAGGATCGGGGTGTCCAGCGCGAGCGCGCGGGCGATCGCCACCCGCTGGCGCATGCCGCCCGACAGCTCGCGCGGGTACTTCCGCTCGAAGCCGCGCAGGCCCATCGGCTCGAGCAACCCGAGCCCGATCTCCCGGCGCTTCGCCGCGGGCACCCCGCGCAGCTCGAGGCCGAACGTGACGTTGTCGAGCGCGGTGCGCCACGGGAAGAGGCCGCCGTCCTGGAAGACCAGCGCGACCTGCTCCGGGTTCGGGCCCGCGCAGGGGACGCCGGCCACGAGCACGCGCCCCGCGTCCGGGCGCACCAGACCCGCGATCATCCCGAGCACGGTGGACTTGCCGCAGCCGCTCGGGCCCAGCAGGGTGACGAATTCCTCGGCGCGCACGGTGAGGCTGACCGACTCCACCGCCTGGACCGCTCCGCTCGCGGTCTCGTACCGTTTGCCGATCGCCTCGAGGACGATCGGAGCGGCCGCGCCCGTCGTGGCCCCGCCCGGCATGCGCGCATTATGCTACAGTGCGCTCGGAAAGGAGGGCTCATCCATGCCGGACGCGGTACATCTGGGTAGCGGCAAGGTCCGCGAGCTCTACGCCCTCGACGACGAGCGGCTCCTGCTCGTGGCCTCCGACCGCATCTCCACCTTCGACGTCGTGCTCCCGACCGCCATCCCGGACAAGGGCCGGGTGCTGACCGGGATGTCCGCCTTCTGGTTCGCGCGCACCGCGGATATCTGCGCCAATCACCTGCTCGCGCTCCGGCCCGACGGCCGCTCCACCGAGTGCCGCCGGCTCGAGATGCTGCCAATCGAGTGCGTGGTGCGCGGCTACCTCTCCGGCTCCGGCTGGAAGGACTACCGCGGCACCGGCCAGGTGTCGGGCCACCGTCTGCCCGCGGGCCTGCGCGAGTCCGACCCGCTCCCCGAGCCGATCTTCACGCCGGCCACCAAGGCCACGAGCGGCCACGACGAGAACATCACGCGCGCCCAGGCCGCTCAGGTGGTCGGGGCCGAGCGCTTCGCGGAGGCCGAGCGGCTCTCGATCGCGCTCTACCGGTTCGCGGCGACCTACGCGCGTGAGCGCGGCATCATCATCGCCGACACCAAGTTCGAGTTCGGGGTGGACCGCGCCGGCCGGCTCGTGCTGGGCGACGAGGCGCTGACCCCGGACTCTTCGCGCTTCTGGCCCGCCGACCAGTACGCGCCGGGCGGGACGCAGCCCTCCTACGACAAGCAGTACGTGCGCGACTACTGCGAGAAGATCGGCTGGGGCAAGACCTACCCGGGTCCGGAGCTGCCCGCCGACGTGGTGGCCGGCACCCGCCGGCGCTACGTCGAGGCCTTCGAGCTGGTCACCGGCCTGTCGTTCGACGCCTACCTGGCGAACCCTTCGATCGCCCTGAAGTAGCCTTCTTCCTCTTCCCCCCCTCTCCCCTCCGGGGAGAGGGCAGGGTGAGGGGTCTTCCGTTGACCACGTATCCGCGCTCGACATCCCGCTCGCGCAGCGCCCGCGTGCGCGCGCCCGCCGGCCCATATCCCCCGCCGCCCGGCGTGCTCACGAGCACGCGATCTCCCTGCTCCAGCACGTGCTGCCGCCGGTGATCCACCTTCTTGCCGTTGATCCGGACGTCGCCGAGCCCGCCGGCCCCGCCGCCCGCGAGCCCCGGCGCGGGGAACCGGGTGCGCTCGGCCATGAAGCTCAGCACGATGGGCCGCTTCGACTGGCTCTCGATCAGCATGTCCTGGCCGAGCCCGCCGCGCGTGCGCCCGCGGCCTCCGGACCCGGGGCGCATGCGCTTGTAGTGGAAGAAGAGCGGGCTGTTGCGCTCGGCCACCTCCACCGGCGTGCTCGAGATGTTGCTGGGCCAGGAGAGCACGTGCTCGCCGTCCTTCCCGGCGGTCGCGCCCATGCCGCCGTTGAAGAAGAGCACGGTGGTGTACGGCCGCCCGTCGTCCCGCACCCCGGACTGGGCGACCGCCCAGAGCGGCGAGCCAGCCGCCGCCGCCACGCGATCGGGAATCACCTGGTGCAGCGCGCCCAGGATCAGGATCGGCACGTAGTGCCCGGTCTGCGCCCGGCTCACCACCGCCGCCGGGAACTTCGGGTTGAGCAGGCAGCCCTCGGGGGCTTCCACCTTCACCGGCCGGTACATGCCCTCGTTGTTGGGCAGCCCCGGCAGCAGCGCGCAGCGGACCGCGTAGGCGGTCATGGCGTACGTGTAGGCCATCACGCAGTTGATGGCGCGCGGCTGCGCGGGTGAGGTGCCGGTGAAGTCGGCGATGATCTCGTCGCCCCGCACCGTGAGCGCGACGCGGAA
>CAMLFJ010000324.1 GCA_946479205.1 uncultured bacterium
CGCTGCACCAGCGTGGCCCAGTCCACCACCTGCAGGTCCACCACGAAGCCGGCCTCCTCCATCTGCTGCTTGGCCACCACCGCGGTGTTGTACATCCACTCGTACTCCTTGGTGGTGACCCAGCGCACGGGCTGGCCCGCATAGCCCGCTTCCTTCAGGAGCGCGCGGGCGCGGTCCTTGTTCTTCAGGTTGTAACCGGTGACCCCGGTGGTGGAGTAGAACGCGGCCTGCTCCGGGTAGAAGAGCGTGCCGGAGAGCCGGTAGAAGTCCTTGTTGCCGATGCCGGCGGCCATGATCGGCTCCATGTCGAGCACCGCCTGGAACGCCTGGCGGACCTTCTTGCTGGCCATCACCCCCTGCTTGTGGTTCGGCACCGCGGTGATCCAGCCGTAGGGCTTCACCGGGGTAGCGACGATGTCACCGCGGCTCTTGATCCCCTCGTACTTGTCCTGGTTGATGCTGTTGGCGAAGTGGTACTCCCCGGTCTCCACCCCAGCCAGGCGCACCGCCACGTCGGGGACCGGGATGAAGAGGATCTCGTCGAAGTACGCGGTGCGCCGACCGCCGTAGCCGTCCGGCGCTTCCTTGCGGGCCGCGTAGTCCTTGAAGCGCGCCACCTTGATGTGCCGGTCGGGCCGGTGCTCGACGAAGCGGTAGGGCCCGGTGCCGATGAACTCCTTGATCTGCCCGTCCCCCGCCGCGTCGATCACTTCCTTGGGATGGATGGACGCGCCGTTGTTCGGGCTGCCGAAGGCGTAGAGCAGCGAGCCCGACGGCTCCTTCAGGTGGATCACCACCGTGTAGGGATCCTTGGCCTCGACCGCCTCCACCGCCCGCCACACCGCCTTGCCGGTGGTCGCCACCTTCCCCCAGCGATTGAGCGAGGCCACCACGTCGGCCGAGGTCATCTCCTTGCCGTTGTGGAAGCGCACGCCCTTGCGGAGCGCGATGGTGTACCGCCGGCCGTCGGGCGTCATCGTGGAGGACTCGGCCAGCATGGGGATCGGCGCGAACTTGGCGTCGTAGGTGAAGAGGCCTTCGTAGACGTGGAAGGCGATCTCCTGCGTGATGACCGCGGTGGTCCAGTGCAGGTCGAGCGTCGGCGGCTCGCCGATCATCGCCGCCTTCAGCACGCCGCCCGTGCGGGGCGGGTCCTGGGCCGCCGCCGGGCCGGACAGGAACATCGCGAAGAGCAACGCCGGGATCGCGAGCGCGCGTGTGATTTTCATGCGGGGACTATCGCCGAGATTGGCCGGTCCGTCAAACCGCCGCCCCTCACCCTGCCCTCTCCCCGAGGGGAGAGGGTTTCGAGAACCCTCGCCCCCGCAGGGGGAGAGGGCAGGGTGAGGGGCTCCTGGGTTACACTGGCGGCCACGGCCCCGAGCCGGGAGGAGCCATCATGAGCCAGACAGCCAGCCAGGTCGATCAGGTTCGCGGACGCGCGGTGGTGATGCAGCCGGAAGACGGGCCGTCCTACTGGCAGCCCGTCCCCGCCAACGGCCACGCCGATCCGAAGCTCTACCCCGCCCGCACCGGGTTCGCCGGGCACTCGATGGGCTTCCAGACCATCGCTCCCGGCAGCCGCGTGCGCGAGCACTCGCACGGCGATCAGGTCGAGCTGCAGATCTGCTTCCGCGGCAAGGGCCGCGTGGTGGTGGACGGCCAGAGCCATCCGCTGGTGCCCGGCACCGCCTGCTTCCTCGGCTACGACGTCAAGCACGAGCTGATCAACGAGAGCACCCAGGACGACCTGGTGATGCTGTGGGTCATCACCCCGCCCGGTCTCGAGAACTTCTTCGAGGCCATCGGCCGGCCCCGCTCGCCGGGGGATCCCGCGCCGGCGCCCTTCGAGCGGCCGACCGACGTCATCGCCATCGAGCGCCGCCTGGGGATGAACGACACCAAGTAACCGCTCCATGCCGCACGTCTCGATCGGCGACGCCGACATCTATTACGAGGAGCAGGGCCAGGGCCCGACCCTGATGCTCGTCCCCGGCCTGGGCGGCCAGGGGGCCTTCTGGGCTCCCCAGGTGCGCGACTTCGCGCGGGATTTCCGCGTGATCGTGCACGACCACCGCGGCGCGGGCCGCAGCACCCACTCGCGCATCCAGTACTCGGTGGACCAGATGGCCGCCGACACCATCGCCTTGATGGACCGCCTGAAGGTGGAGTCGGCCCACTACGTCGGCCACTCGACCGGCGGCGCGATCGGCCAGACCATCGCCCAGGATCACCCGGGCCGCATCCGGAGCCTGGTCCTGAGCGCCACGTGGCCGGGGCAGGACGCCTACTTCCGCCGCTGCTTCGAGACGCGAAAGGAGCTGCTGCTCCATCGCGGGTTCGAGAGCTACTGGCGCGCGTCGGTCGTCATGCTGCGCCCGCCCCAGTGGATCAGCGAGCACGACGCGCTCCTCGAGGAGGAGATGAAGCGCCTGGCCGCCGCGCCCCCTCCCACGGAAGTGCTGGCGAGCCGTATCGACGCCATCGTGCGCTTCGACCGGCGCGCGCGCCTGGGCGAGATCCGCTGCCCCACCCTGGTGGTGGTGGCGGGCGACGACGCACTGACCCCCGCGTTCTACTCGGAAGAGCTCGCGGCCCGCATCCCGGGCGCCAAGCTCGCGGTGCTCCGCACCGGCGGCCACTTCGCGCCGGTGCTGGTCCCCGAGGAGTACAACGCGGCGGTGGGGGGCTTCCTGCGCGACCAGCTCCGCTCGTGAGCGGGGCGAGGCCGCGGGCGACCGAGATGGTCGGCCTCGTGCTGCTGTCGTTCACCCTTGCCATCCTCATCGTGCCGCTCCCCGCCGACGCACAAGCACAGGGGGAGATCGTCCGGATCGGCCGGCTCTCGCCGCTCTCAGCTGAGGTCGACTCGCTCTATCTGGATCCGTTCCGGAAGGGCCTGATCGATCTGGGCTGGGTCGAGGGCAAGACGTTCACCATCGAAAGCCGGTACGCGGGCGGCAGGTCCGAGCGCCTCACCGAGCTGGCCGCGGAGCTGGTCCAGCAGCGCATGGATCTCATCCTCACCGGCTCGAACCAGGGCGCGCTCGCGGCCAAGAAGGCGACCAGCACCATTCCGATCGTGATGGTGACCACGGGCGATCCGGTCGCCGACGGGGTCGTCAAGAGTCTCGCCCGGCCCGGCGGCAACATCACCGGGGTGACCGCGCTCGGCCAGAGCCTGAACGCGAAGCGGCTGGAGCTCATCGAGGAGGCTGTGCCGGGTGTCACCCGCGTGGCGATCCTGACGAACCCCGACTCCCCGTACACGCCGCCGCTATTGAGGGAAAAGAACGAGATGGCTCGGAGGTTGGGGCTCCAGCTCCCGATCCTGGAGGCTCGCGATCTCGACACCCTCGAGAAAGCGTTCGCCATGCTGTTCACCGAGCGGGCCGGGGCGCTCCTCGTGCAAACGGATATCCTGTTCGTCACGCACCGGCGGCGGATCGTGGAGCTTGCGGCCAGGAGCCGCGTGCCCACGGTCTACGGTGACCGAGAGTCCGTGGACGTCGGCGGCCTCATGTTCTACGGAGCCAGCCTGCCCAGCATGTACCGGGACGCCGCCGGCTACGCCGACCGGATCCTGAAAGGGGCGAAGCCCGCGAAGGCCCTCGGCCTGACCATCCCGCAATCGGTGATCGGGCGAGCCGACCAGCTCGTCGAGTGATGGGCCGCGCTCGCCCCTTCGCGCGGTCGGTCGCGAGAGTCTTCGAGAGCTACCCGGTGGCCATGCGCCGGCGCCTGCTGCGACTGCGGGCGCTGATCTTCGAGACCGCGGCGGGCCTCGGCGTCGGCCCGCTGGAAGAGACGCTCCGCTGGGGCGAGCCCGCATACGTCACCACAACGGGGAGCGGCAGCACGATCCGCATCAATCGTCGGCGTCAGAATCCGAGGCAGTACGCGATGTACTTCCACTGCCGCACGAGCCTCGTGGATACCTTCCGGACCGCCTTCCCCGGCACGTTCACGTTCGAGGGCAACCGAGCCATCGTCTTCGACGAAGGCGATCGGGTGCCGGTCCGGGAGCTGGCCGTCTGCATCGAGACCGCGCTCACCTACCATCGCAAGGCTTCGCGCGGGCGGGCGAGAACACGGCGGGCATGACCGACGCCCGGGCCGCCCTCGAGCGAACCTACGCGGCCTTCAATGCGCGTGACATCGACGGGGTCCTGGCCGTGATGCACCCGGACGTGATCTGGCCCAATGGCATGGAGGGCGGCACCGTCGTCGGACACGCCGCCGTCCGCGCCTACTGGACGCGGCAGTGGGGTCTCATCGATCCGCGCGTGGAGCCGCGCGGCTTCACCGTGGAAGCCGACGGGCGGGTGGCGGTAGCCGTCCACCAAGTGGTACGCGATCTGGCCGGCACCGTCCTCAAGGAGGCCACCGTCCAGCACGTCTACGCGCTCGACCACGGGTTGATCGTGTCGATGGAGATCCGCCCGTGATCCGGGCCGTCTGCCTCGCACCGGTCCTCGCGCTGGGCTTCCCGCTCGCGGAACCGGCGCGCGGGGCGGACCAGGATCCCGCGCTCGTCCGTCTGGCCGAACAGAGCGGATGCGGCGGCCTGCCCCTCGGATACGTGGCGGGCTACTTCGAACCAGCGGATCCGGCGAGCGGGGTCTTCTGGTGCCGGCGCGACGAGCGGTACGCACAGGACGGGCGGGTGCTCATCGTGGTGGTGGACCGGCATCCGACCCGGCGCCTGTCGTGCCAGAGCGTGATCGTCGCCATCAACGAGCCGGCCGAGCTGC
>CAMLFJ010000325.1 GCA_946479205.1 uncultured bacterium
ATAGACCAGTCCGCGCACGTGATCTTCGAGCGCGGCCACTCGCTCCTCCGGGTCGGCGGACCGGCGCCCGCGCGCCGCGCTCAGGGCGACGAGCGCCATGACGATCGCGACCACGGACAGGATCAGACCGACGGCGATTCCCGCGGCAAGCATGATCTGGCGCGAGCCTACACCACCGCGTTCCCGCCTCGGCCGGAATTGTGCCGTCTCGCGCCTCGACGGATGAGCGATACTAGGCCCCGTGCCGCGACCTCCTCGGACCGGCTGGACCATGACCGCGCTCACCGTTTCCGTGGTCATCTGGGCCGCGCTCGTGGCGCCTCGCGCGGCGGGCGCGCAGTCGCTCCGCTTTCGCATCCAGCCCGAGGCGAGCGAGATCTCGTTCCGCGCGACCTCGCGGCTGATGAACGCGGACGGACGGTTCTCGCGATTCAGCGGCGACGTGATGGTGGACCCGGCGGTCCTCACGAGCGGGCGCATCAATCTCACCATCGACGCGCCGTCGCTCGACACCGGCATCGAGATGCGCGACAAGCACCTGCGCAGCTCCGACTTCTTCGACGTGGATCGCTTCCCGACCGTGGTCTTCCAGAGCCTGCGGGTGGAGGCGGCGGGCCGCCGGGCGACCGTGGTCGGCCGGCTGACCATGCACGGGGTGACCCGGGAGATCGCGGTGCCGATCGACGTGCAGATCACCAACACCGCGCTGGTGGCGAGCGGCGAGTTCATCGTCAACCGCGGCGAGTACGGGATCAACTACAACTCGTTCGTGAACCCGATCGGCAACGAGGTGCGGGTGGCGTTCACCTTCCGCGCCCGGGTGCCCTGAGGGGCGCCGGGCGAGCGTCTAGCCCCCTCACCCTTGGGCCCCTCACCCCCCCTCTCCCCACAGGGGAGAGGGGGATCACTGATCGGGCTATAATCAGTCCCCCATGCGCGCGCCCCTCGCCGGCCTCCTCGTCGCCGATCTCACCCAGAACGTGGCCGGTCCGTACTGCACCCAGATCCTGGGCGATCTCGGCGCGGAGATCGTGAAGGTGGAGCGCACCGGCCGCGGCGACGACGCGCGCGCGTGGGGACCGCCCTTCTGGGGCCAGGAGAGCGCCACCTTCATGAGCGTCAACCGCAACAAGCGGAGCCTCTCGGTGGACCTCAAGGCCGACGAGGGCCGCGCGGTGCTCGAGCGCCTCCTCGGCCGCGCCGACGTCTTCGTGCAGTCGCTGCGGGCCGGCGCCGCGGAGGAGCTGGGGCTGGGTTACGCGCGGGTCGCCGCGCTCAACCCGCGGCTGGTCTACTGCTCGGTCACCGCCTTCGGCAGCGAGGGCCCGCTCAAGGATCGCCCCGGCTACGACCCGCTGATGCAGGCCTACGGCGGCATCATGTCGATCAACGGCCATCCGGACCAGCCCCCCGCGCGTGTGCCGGTCTCGGTGGTGGACATGGGCACCGGCATGTGGGCGGTCATGGGCATCCTGGCCGCCCTGCGCGAGCGCGACCGCACCGGCCACGGCGCTCAGGTGACCACCGCGCTCTTCGACACCGCGCTCGCCTGGTCGGTCTTCCAGATGAGCCACTACTTCGCCACCGGCGAGGTCCCGCGCCCGCAGGGCTCGGGCACCGCGATGATCGTGCCCTACGAAGCCTTCCCGGTCGTGGACGGCTGGGTCATGATCGCGGCCGCCTCCGACGCGCTCTTCGTGAAGGCGACCACCGCGCTCGCGGTGCCGGACCTGGCCCGCGATCCGCGCTTCGTGGATAATCCGAGGCGCGTCGAGCACCGCGTGGCGCTGCAGGCTGCGCTGGCCGCGGTCACGCGGGTCATGACCGCGGAGGAGCTGCTGGGCCGGCTGCAGCGGGTCGGGGTGCCGTCGGCGCGCGTGTCCACCATGGACCAGGTCGCCACCGAGCCGCAGACCGAGGCCAGCGGCATGCTGCCGACCGTGAAGCATCCGCGCCTGCCCGACTACCGCGCGGTGGCGCTGCCGATCAAGTGGGACGGCGAACGCCCGCCCGCCGCGCGCGTGCCGCCGCTGCTCGGGGAGCACTCGGCCGAGGTGCTGGCCGAGCTGGGCTACGACGACGCGGCCATCCGGGGGCTCGTGGAGCGCCATGTCATCCAGCTATAAGACCCTGAACGTCACCGCCTCCGCCGACGGCTACGTGGTCACGGTGGAGCTGAACCGGCCGGAGGCGCTCAACGCGATGAACACCGCGATGGGCGAGGACCTGCTGCGCTGCTTCGAGGAGCTTCACCGCGACCGCGCGGTGCGCGCGGTGGTCTTCACCGGCGCGGGCACCAAGGCCTTCTGCGTGGGCGGCGACCTCAAGGAGCGTGAGGGCATGACCGACGAGACCTGGCGCGCCCAGCACGTGATCTTCGAGGCGGCGGCCGCCCGCGTGCTTCACTGCCCGGTGCCGGTCATCGCGGCGGTCGAGGGCTTCGCGATGGGCGGCGGCTGCGAGCTGGCCGTGCTCTCCGACTTCGTGGTGTGCGGGGAGACCGCGGTGTTCGCGGTCCCCGAGGTGACGCGGGGCATCTTCCCGGGCATCGGCGGCACCCAGCTCCTGCCCCGCATCCTGGGCGCCCCGATGGCCAAGGAGATGATCTTCACCGGCCGCCGCGTGGACGCCCGCGAAGCCAAGGCCATCGGGCTCGTCAACCACGTGGTCCCCGCCGGCCAGGCGCGGGCCGGGGCGCTGGAGATCGCCGCGACCATCGCGGGCAATGGCCCGCTCGCGGTCCGCCAGGCCAAGAAGGCGGTCAACCGGGGCGGCGAGACCGATCTCGAGACCGGCATGATCCTGGCCATCGAGGCCTACAACAACACGGTCACCACCGACGACCGGCTGGAAGGCGTTCGCGCGTTCAACGAGAAGCGGAAACCCCGATTCACGGGCAAATAGCAACTACACCCTCTCCCCTCTGGGGAGAGGGCAGGGTGAGGGGAACATGGCAGACATGACGTTCGTGCTATCCGACGAGCAAAAAGCTCTCAAGGCCGCGGTCTACGACCTCTGCAAGCAGTACCCGGCCGAGTACTGGCGCGAGCTCGACACCAAGCGCGAGTACCCGGAGGCCTTCGTCAGCGAGCTCACCAAGGCCGGCTACCTCGCGGTGCTCATCCCCGAGGAATACGGCGGGGGCGGGCTCGGCATCATGGAGGCCGCCCTCATCCTCGAGGAGATCGGGCGGGCGGGCGGCAACCCGGCGGCCTGCCACGCCCAGATGTACATCATGGGCACGGTGTTGCGGCACGGCACCGAAGCGCAGAAGCGCGAGTACCTGCCCAAGATCGCGGCGGGCGAGCTGCGCCTGCAGGCCTTCGGGGTCACCGAGCCCAACGCGGGCTCGGACACCACCAAGCTCCAGACCACCGCGGTCAAGAAGGCCGACAAGTACGTGGTGAACGGCCAGAAGATGTTCATCTCGCGCGTGCTGCAGTCGGACCTCATGCTGCTGCTCGCCCGCACCACCCCGGTGGACCAGGTCAAGAAGAAGACGGACGGGCTCAGCGTCTTCCTCATCGACATCCGCGAGCTGAAGGGCAAGGGGCTCGACGTGCGCCCGCTCCGGATGATGATGAACCACTCCACCAATGCGCTCTTCTTCGACAACATGGAGATCCCGGCCACGAGCCTCATCGGCCAGGAAGGGAAGGGCTTCTCCTACATCCTCGACGGCATGAACGCCGAGCGCATCCTGGTCGCCTCCGACTCCCTGGGCGACGCGCGCTGGTTCACCGAGCGCGCGGTGGCCTACGCGGGCCAGCGCGTGATCTTCGGCCGGCCCATCGGGGCCAACCAGGGCGTGCAGTTCCCGATCGCCAAGGCGCACGTGAACATCGAGGCCGCCGATCTCATGCGCACCAAGGCCGCCCGCATGTTCGACGCGGGCATCCCGTGCGGCCCCGAGGCCAACATGGCCAAGTACCTGGCCTCCGAGGCGGCGATCGAGGCGGGCAACGCGTGCATCGACTGCCACGGCGGCTACGGCTTCGCGGAGGAGTACGACATCGAGCGCAAGTTCCGCGAGTCGCGCCTGTACCGCGCGGCCCCGATCAACAACAACCTCGTCATCGCCTACGTCGGGGAGCACGTCCTCGGCATGCCCCGTTCATATTGAGAGTGGTCCCCACCTCATACCCCTCTCCCCTCAGGGGAGAGGGTAGGGTGAGGGGTGGTCCGACGAGAGGAAGCAATGCTGGGTCCCATCCTCGAAGGCGAGCGCGTCCGGCTCGAGCCGCCGCGGCCGGAATATTTCCCGGTCTACCAGCGGTGGTTCGCCGACATGGAGGTGACCCGCTACCTGCTCTACCGCTTCCCCTTCACCACGAAGTGGGAGGAGGAGTGGCTGGAGCAGGTAGGCCGGGACCCGCACCAGGTGATGTGGGCCATCGTGCTCAAGCACAATGGCCGCGTGATCGGCAACGCCGCCCTCGAGCACATCGACTGGCGCAACCGCCGCGCCGAGAGCGGCACCGTGATCGGAGAGAAGGACGAGTGGGGCAAGGGCTACGCGGGCGAGGCCATGCGCCTGCGCACCCGCTACGCCTTCCGCGAGCTGGGGCTCGAGACCGTGACCACGCGGGTGGTGGTGGCCAACGCGGCGAGCCGGCGCGGGCTCGAGCGGGCCGGCTATCGCCAGGCCGGGGTGCTGCGGCACCACTACTTCGTGGACGGCCGCTGGCACGACGCCTGGGTGGGTGAGAT
>CAMLFJ010000326.1 GCA_946479205.1 uncultured bacterium
CACGCCCCTCCCCCCCGCGCCCCCCCCCCCCCCGCCGCGCCCCCCCCCCCCCCCCGCCCCGGCCCTACCGCTTCCCCTGCTTTTCGTCGCGCCGCAGCTTGTACTCCACGGAGTCGACGAGCGCCTGCCACGACGCCTCGATGATGTTGTCCGCGACCCCGACCGTCCCCCACGTCTCGTTCCCGTCGCCCGACGTGATCAGCACGCGCGTCTTGGCCGCGGTGGCCTTCGACTCGTCGAGGATGCGCACCTTGTAGTCGAGGAGCGCCATCTCGCGCAGGTTCGGGTAGAAGTCCTCGAGGGCCTTGCGGAGCGCGTGGTCGAGCGCGTGCACCGGCCCGTTGCCTCCCGCCGCGGTGTGCTCCTCGATACCCTTCACGCGCAGCCGCACGGTGGCCTCGGCCACCGGCTCGCCGTCGCCCGCGTCCTCCTCGACGATCACGCGATAGCCCTGCAGCTCGAAGTAGGGCCGGTGGTTGCCGAGGGCCCGCTCCATCAGGAGCTCGAAGGAGGCCTCCGCGCCCTCGAACAGGAACCCCTCGTCCTCGAGCCGCTTGAGCATCTCGAGGATGCGCCGGGCCTCCGGGGTGTTCTTGTCCAGGTCGATCCCGTACTCCTTGGCCTTCCAGAGCACGTTGGACTGCCCGGCCAGCTCGGAGACGAGCACGCGCCGCTGGTTGCCGACCCGCGCCGGGTCCACGTGCTCGTAGGTCTCGGGATGCTTGAGCACCGCGGAGACGTGGATGCCGCCCTTGTGGGCGAACGCGGAGTCGCCCACGTAGGGCTGGGCCGACCACGGCTTGCGGTTGGCCAGCTCGGAGACGAGGCGGGAGACGTCGCGCAGCTCGCGCAGGTTCTGCGGCGGAATGCACTCGAGCCCCATCTTGAGCATGAGGTTGGGGATGATCGAGACGAGGTTGGCGTTGCCGCAGCGCTCGCCGTAGCCGTTGATCGTTCCCTGCACGTGCCCGATGCCCTCGCCCACCGCGGCCAGCGAGGTCGCCACCGCACACTCGGTGTCGTTGTGCACGTGAATGCCGAGCGGGGTCTCCGCCTTCACCGCGCGCCGGACTTCTCTTATGACCGCGGAGACTTCTCCGGGCAGGGACCCGCCGTTGGTGTCGCAGAGCACGAGGCAGTGGGCCCCCGCGGCCTCCGCGGCGAGCAGGGTCCGCATCGCGTAGTCCGGGTTGCGCTTGTAGCCGTCGAAGAAGTGCTCGGCGTCGTAGATGACCTCCTCGAAGTGCTTGAGGAGGTACGCGACCGAGTCCGAGATCATGGCCACGTTTTCCTCGAGCGTGGTGTTGAGCGCCGAGGTCACGTGGAAGTCCCACGCCTTGCCGAAGATGGTGACGACGGGCGGGCCCGCCTCCACCAGCGCCTGGAGGTTCCCGTCCTCCTGCGGCCGCACCCCGGGCCGCCGGGTGGCCCCGAAGGCGCTGATCTTCGCGCTCTTGAACACCGCGTCCTGCACGCGCTTGAAGAACCGCAGGTCCTTGGGATTCGACCCGGGCCAGCCGCCCTCGATGTAGTGGACGCCGAGCTGGTCCAGGCGGTGCGCGATGCGCACCTTGTCCTCCATGGAGAAGGCCACACCCTCGCCCTGGGTGCCGTCGCGGAGGGTGGTGTCGTAGATCTTGATCTGGCGCGATCTCGGATCTACAGCCATGGGGCCGTATCATCCCGCCCCCGCCCGGGGGGTGTCAAGTTATGCTCGGGAGCGTGATCGCGGCCCTGATGGCGGCGGTGGTGCTGGGAGCGGCCTTCGTCAAGGGCGCCATCGGCTTCGGGTTCCCCACCCTCGGCACCCCCCTGCTGAGCCTGGTGGTGAACGTCAAGACCGCGGTGGTCGTCCTGATCCTGCCCAACATCGTGATGGACGGCATCCAGTTCGCCCGGCGCGGCAGCCCGCTCGCCACGGTGCGCCGCTTCAGCGTCCTGCTCGCGACGGGGACCCTCGGGGTGGTGCTCGGCACGCGCGCGCTGGTCGTCCTCTCACCGCGCGCCACCACGCTCATCCTGGGCGCGGTCGTGCTGGGCTTCGTCGCGCTGAACGTGACCGGATCGGCTCCGCGCGTGCCCGCGCACTGGGAGCCGTGGCTCTCCGCGCCCGCGGGCTTCGTGGCCGGCGTGATCGGCGGGATCACCAATGCGCCCGCGACCCCGCTCGTCCTCTACTTCCAGGCCATCGGGCTCTCGAAGCACGAGTTCGTGTCCTCGGTGGCCTTCACGTTCGTCTTCTACAAGCTGGTCCAGCTCGGCGCGGTGAGCTGGTACGGGCTCCTGCCCTGGTCGCTCCTCTGGCCCTCGATCGGGCTGACCGCGGTGGGCCTGGCCGGCTTCGCGGTGGGCCTGCGCGTGCAGGATCGCCTGGATCAGCGCGCCTTCAACCGCGCGGTGCTCGGCTTCCTCGCGCTGCTGGGCGCCTGGCTCCTGATCCGCAGCCTCTGGTAGGCGGCCGCATACCGCGCAGGCCGCTCAAAAAGGTCCAGCTGCGAGGCGGGGCCCGAAGGTCGGGCGCGAGGCGTACTCCTGTACGTTGAGCGCCCCGACCGAGGGCCCCAACGAAGCAGATGGGCCTTTTTCAGCGGTCTGCTGGCTGCATCGTGTAGGTCCAGCACTCCCCTTCGAGCAGCGTCACGCCGTCCTGGTTGGTGATCACCGCGCGGAGCTGGCAGACCGGCTTGTCGGGCTTGAGCGACAGGACCTCGACCTCCGCGGTCACCGTGTCGCCCAGATAGGTCGGGGCCAGGTACTTGAGCGACTGGCTCATGAACACGGTGCCCGCGCCGGGCAGGTCCATCGCGACCAGGGCGTTCAGCATCCCCGCCGCGATGCCGCCCTGCGCGACCAGCCGGCCGAATCGGGTCCGCGCCGCGAAGTCTGCGTCGAAGTGGAGCGGGTTGCGGTCACCGGTGAGCCGCGCGTAGAGCTCAACGTCCTCGGACGTCACGGTCCGGGTGCGCCGCGCGCGCTGACCGACCTCGAGGCCGAGCGGACCGATCTTCGGCATCGGGACGCGGGGACGCTACACGACGCCGGCGGCGCGCAGCTTCGCGACCCGCGCCTTCGGCATGCGCAGCAGCCCGGTCAGGATCGCGTCGGTGTGCTGGCCGAGGAGCGGAGGGGCCAGCGTGGCCGCGCCCGGCGTGTCGTGCAGGCGCACCGGCACGCCCATCACGGTGATCGGCCCCGCCTTCGGATGGGGCAGCGAGACCATCATGCCGCGCGCCTTGAGATGCGCGCTCTCGCACACCTCGGCCACCGACTTGATGCGCCCGGCCGGCACCCCCGCCTTGTCCAGTCGGGCGAGCCACTCGTCCGCGGGGCGCGCGCCCAGGATCTCGTTGAGCAGGGGGACCAGGATTTTCCGATTCGTCACCCGGTTGGCCTCGGTGTCGAAGCGCGGATCCTTGATCAGATCCTCGCGCTCGAGCGCCCGGCACGTGCGGTCCCACAGCGAGTTGTTGGCCACGCCCAGGGTGATGTACACGTCCCGCGCCTTGAAGACCTCGTACGGCACGATCGACGGGTGCTCGTTGCCGCGCCGGGCGGGACGGCCGCCCGCGTTCAGATAGAGCCCGGCCTGGTAGGTGAGCAGCGAGGCCATCACGTCGAGCATGCCGATCTCGACCTTCTGCCCGCGCCCGGTCTTCTCGCGGCTCAGCAGGGCCAGCGTGATGCCCTGGGCCGCGGCCATGCCCGCCACCAGGTCGCCGATCGAGTTGCCCACCTTCACCGGCGGGCCGTCGGGAAACCCGGTGATGTCCATGACCCCGGACTCGCCCTGCACGATCAGGTCGTAGCCGGGCCGATGCGCCTCGGGCCCGCTCTCGCCGAAGCCGGAGATCGAGCAGTAGACGAGCCGGGGGTTCGCCTTCCGCAGCGCCTCGTAGCCGAAGCCCAGGCGCTCCATGGTGCCGGGCCGGAAGTTCTCCAGCACCACGTCGGCGGAGGCGAGTAGCTTGCGGAGGATCTCCTGCCCCTCGGGCGCCTTCATGTTCAGGGTGAGGCTCTTCTTGTTGCGGTTGACCGAGAGGAAGTAGGTGGCCTCGCCGCTCACGAAGGGTGGCCAGCCGCGGGTATCGTCCCCCTTGCCCGGCTCCTCGATCTTGATCACCTCCGCGCCCATGTCGCCCAGCGACATGGCGCAGAAGGGCCCGGCCAGCACCCGGGTGAGATCGATGACGCGCACGCCGGCGAGCGGCGGCCGGCCGGACGTGCGGCGGGCCGCGGGCTTCTTGCGGGCCGCGGCTGCGGCCTTGCCGGAGCGGGACTTAGTCTTCGCCACGGGGCCTCCTGTTCCACATGCCTTTGACGACGCTCTTGCCGATGGCGGCGACGCGCTCGCCCCCGGCGCCGGCGCGGCGCCAGAAGAGCCGCGCTCGGTCGGTGAATCCCATGTGAGAGAAGTAGAACACGGAGTCTACCGCTTCCACCGACACGCGGGAGCCGATCTTCACGCCCTCGGTGGCGGTGCCGTGGCAGAAGAGCCGGGCACCCCCCTCGAGCTCGACCAGCGCCAGGTGGAGCGGCGCCCGGAAGCCCTCGGGCGGGGAGTGCAGCGTGGTGAACGAGACCACCTCGCCGAGGGGCGGCAGCGAGGCGTCCACCATCCGCACCGGATGGTCGGGACAGATGCTGGCCGGCGGCACCACGAGCCGCCGGCAGCGCGGGCAGCGGGAGGCGCGGA
>CAMLFJ010000327.1 GCA_946479205.1 uncultured bacterium
TGCCGGACCGCGCTGGTGGTGGAGCCCGCCGCTTGAATCCGGCCGGCGACCACCTGATCGTCATCCCGGTGTTCAACGAGGCCGCCACCATCGGCGACATCGTGGAGCGCGCCCGCCTGCACGGGTCGGTGCTGGTGGTGGACGACGGCTCCACCGACCGGAGCGCCGCGCTCGCGGTCGCCGCGGGTGCCGAGGTCGTCTCGCTCGGCCGACGCCGCGGCAAGGGCGCGGCGCTGCGGCGCGCCTTCGCCGAGGCGCTCGAGCGCCGTGCCGAGTGGGTGGTGACACTCGACGGCGACGGCCAGCACGATCCCGACGACATCCCGCGGCTCCTCAAGGCGGCGGTCGAGGAGCCCGGGGCGCTGGTCATCGGCGGGCGCCTGGGCCGGCTCGCGGAGGCGCCCGCGCGGGTGATGCCGGCGGGACGCCTGGCGGCCCTGCGCGTGGCCGGCTTCTTCATCGACTGGCTGGGCGGGGTTCCGGTGGCCGACACCCAGTCGGGCTTCCGCGTGTACCCGGCGCGCCTCCTCGCCGCGGTGACGCCGCGTCACGGGGGGTTCGTGCTGGAGAGCGAGATGCTGCTGCGCGCGGCCACCCTGGGGTGCCGGATCCTCGAGGTTCCCATCACCCCGATCCACTTCGAGGACCGGCGCAGCCGGTTCCGCCCGGGGCGCGACGGTCTCGCGGTCGGGGCCTTCCTGGCCGGCCGCATCGTCGCGCGCTGGGCACGCGAGGCCGTCGCGGGCGCGCGCTACGTCATCGGGATCTTCAGCGCCGCGCGGCTGCGCGCCCGGCACCGGGAGATGTACGCGTTCGCGGCGCCGCACCGCTCCAACCCGCCCGGCTGGGCGCTGGCGGTGGGCGCCTTCATCGCGGATCGCGCGATCCGGTCCGTCGAGAACGGCTGGCACTCCCCGCACGCGCGCGGCCTTCGCCTGGCCGCCCTCGCCACCGCGGCGACTCCGCTCATGCTCGCGCTCGGGCTGAGCCGGAGCGCGCTCGCCGCGGTCGGCATCGACTGGCTCAGCCCCGCGGTGCGGCGCCTGTATCGCCAGGAGGAGCTGGGCGCCACCCTGGAGGCGCCGGCCTCCCGCGCGGCCGCGGCCGCGCGCCCGGCCGACTACGACGTGCTGGTGGTGGGCGGCGGCCCCGGCGGATCCAGCGCGGCGACCTTCCTGTCGCGCGGCGGTCTGCGGGTGGCGGTGGCGGAGCGCGAGCCCTTCCCGCGCTTCCACGTGGGCGAGTCGCTGCTGCCCGCCAACCTGCCGGTGCTGGAGCGGCTGGGCGTGCTCGACGAGGTGAAGGCGCGCGGGTTCTTCGTGAAGTACGGGGCCTACTTCCACGACCAGGAGACGGACGTGGGCTACCAGTTCTTCTTCCGGGAAGGCAAGCCCTGGCCGCCCTACACCTACGAGGTCCAGCGCGGCGAGTTCGACAAGATCCTGCTCGACCACGCGGCCCGCCAGCCGAACGTGACCCTGCTCCAGCCCGCGAGCGTCGAGGGCGTGGCCTTCGATGACGACGGCGTGACCGTGACGCTCTCCGAGGCCGCGGGATCGCGCGAGGTGCGCGCCCGCTTCCTGGTGGACGCGAGCGGGCGCGACGCGCTCATCGCCTCCCGGCACGGCCGGCGGCGGCCGATCGAGGGCCTCGGGAAGGTCGCGCTGTTCGCCCACTTCCGCGGCGGGCGCCGCTGGCCGGGACGCGAGGCAGGCAACATTCGCATCTTCAGCTTCGAGGCGGGCTGGTTCTGGTACATCCCGTTCGCCAACGGCACGAGCAGCGTGGGCTGCGTGCTGCACGCGCGGACGGTGCGCGGCCGCGAGGGCGACCTCGAGCAGCTCTACGACTCCCTGATCGCGCGCTGCCGCGGGCTCGTCGAGGCGCTCGACGGCGCGCCCCGCATCACCCCGGTGCACAGCGCGGCGAACTTCTCGTACCGGACCGATCCCGCCATCGGCGACCGCTTCGTCTGCGTGGGGGACGCCATCGCCTTCGTGGACCCGATCTTCTCCTCCGGCGTCTACATCGCGACCCAGTCGGCCGAGCTCTCCTCGGTGGAGATCCTCAAGGCGTTCCGGGAGAACCGCTTCGAGGCCCGCCGCTTCCGTGGCTACGAGCGCCGCATCCGCAACGGGATGAAGCCCTTCCAGCGCTTCATCCGGCACTTCTACGATCCCTCGTTCGTCGAGGTGTTCCTCAAGCCCCGCGAGTTCGCCGGGATGGTGGACAGCGTCACCGGGGTGCTCGCGGGCGGAGCCTTCCTCCGTCGCAGCCTCCGGATGCGGATCTCGCTCGAGGTGTTCTTCACCATCGTCCGGATCAACCGTTTCGTCCGCCGCCGCCGGGGCCTGACCACGGAATCCCGCCTCGAATGGTAGCCATCCGCCGGCTCCTCCCGCGCGGCTACCTCTTCACGGTCCTGGGCATCGCGGTCGGCGTGGCCGGCCTGGTCGCGCTGGGCGCGATGGCCGAGCGCATCACGCGCTTCATCGACGGCGGGGATCGGTTCGTGCTGGGCCAGATCTCGGTGGCCGGCGAGGGCATGGGCATGGGCACCGGCTTCACCGCGGGCGGCCTGCTGCGCGCGAGCAAGATCGAGCAGATCGCGCGGGTGCCCGGGGTGGCCGCGGTGCAGGGGCAGGTGATGCTGCCGCTCAATCCCACCACGTCCCAGTTCCTGACCCTGACCCAGGAGCTGATCCTGGGCGTGGATCCGGCGGTGCGCATGTCCAATCGCGAGTTCCGCGAGCTTCCGGTGCGCGACGGGCGCTTCCTCCGCCCGGGCGATCGCGGGGTGGTGGTGGTCGGCGCCGACTTCGGGGCTTCGCGCCGCCTGCGGGTCGGCGGGTCGCTCGAGCTGGCGAGCGGCCGGACGTTCCAGGTGGTGGGAGTGCTCGACAAGACGCTCACCGCGCCCGATCGCTTCGCGATCGTGCCGCTCGACGACGCGCGCGATCTCTGGCTCCGGCGCGACCCGCTGCTGGTCCAGGTCTTCACGGGGGGCGCCGGGGGCCTCGGGCGGGGCGACCTGAACACCGGGGCGGCGGTGGCGTGGGCGGACGGGGCGGATCCGGACGCGCTCGCGCGGCGCATCCAGGCCGACGTGCCCGGCCTCAACGTGACCATCCCCGGGGAGCTGAGCCGCCTGCTGCGGCAGTCCACCGCGTTCTTCTCGGCGCTGCTCTTCGGGGTCGGCGTGCTCGGCCTCGTGATCGGCGGGCTCTCGCTCTCCAACACGGTGACCGCGGCGGTCTTCGAGCGGATCCGCGACTTCGGCATCAAGCGCGCGCTCGGGGCCACCGACGGGCAGCTCCTGCGCGAGATCCTGGGCGAGGCCCTCGGGGTGTCCGTCACCGGTGGGCTGCTCGGGGTCGGGCTGGCCCTCGCGGTCGGCAGCCTGGTGGACGCGCGCGGGGAAGGCCAGCAGCTCTTCCTCTTCTCGCCGCGCCTGCTCGGCTTCTCGCTCGGCTTCTCGGTCGTCCTGGGCGCGCTCGCCGCCACCTACGCCACCCTCCGGATCGTGCGCCTCTCGCCCGCCGAGGCCATCCGGCGTGGGGCCTGAAGGGGGGGCACCTGGAGTGCTCGTCCGCGCGCGCGGGCTCGCCAAGACGTTCAACGGTCCCGACGGCCGCCCGGTGCCGGTGCTCCACGGCGTGGACGTCGAGGTGAAGCCGGGCGAGTTCGTGGCGGTCGCGGGGCCGTCCGGCTGCGGCAAGTCCACCCTGCTGAACCTGCTCGGGCTGCTCGAGCCGCTCGACGCGGGCGAGATCTGGCTCGACGACGTCTGCGTGAGCCGGCTCTCGCGGCGCGCCCAGTGCGGGGTGCGCGGGCGCTCGCTCGGCTACGTCTTCCAGTCCTTCCTGCTCATCGCCGGGCTCACCGCGCTCGAGAACGTGCTGCTCGCCGCGCGCTACGTGGGACGCCCGCGGCCGACCGCGGTGGCGGACGCGCGCGTCCTCATGGACCGGCTCGGGGTCGCGCATCGCGCCGATCACTACCCGGCCCAGCTCTCGGGCGGCGAGCAGCAGCGGGTGGCCTATTGCCGGGCGGTCCTCAACGCGCCGCCGCTCGTGCTCGCCGACGAGCCGACCGGCAACCTGGACGAAGCGCACGCCGCGGTGATCCTCGACGAGCTGCGCGCGCTCTGCCGGGAGCGCGGAACCTCGGTCGTTCTGGTCACGCACCGGGCCGACGCGGCCGCTCGCGCGGACCGCGCACTCCATCTGCGCGGGGGCCGGCTCGAGTCGCCAGGACGCGACGGGCACTCATGATCGGCCGCTGCCTCTAGTGGGGCGACTTGGCGCCCCGGGTGTCGCGGTCGTCCTGGTCGTGGCCTTGAGCGCGGCGCTCCTCGCTCCGGGCCTGGGCGGGGCGCCCTTCGACGATCCCGGCGAGGGCCAGCACGCCGAGATCGCCCGGGAGCTGCTGGGGGGAAGCTGGCTCATCATGCGGCTGAACGGGGTGCGCTACTTCGACAAGCCGCCACTGCTCTACTGGCTCACCGCGGGCTCCTTCACCCTCTTCGGCCCCACCGAGGGCGCGGCGCGGCTGGCCCCGCTGCTGGGTGCGCTGCTCGCGGTGGCGGGGACCGTGCTCCTGGGCGTCAGGTTGCTGGGGGCCGGATGGGGCGCGCTGGCTGGCCTCGCGTTGCTCTCCTGCGCGCTCTTTGCCGCGTTC
>CAMLFJ010000328.1 GCA_946479205.1 uncultured bacterium
ACCTTGATCGAGCCCACGTTGGAGGAGTTCTGGAGCACCTCGGTGAAGGTGAGCCAGCCGTACTTCTTCCAGTCGTGGATGGTCGCGTTGGCGATCGTGATCGCCCCGTTCTCGCCGAAGATCCGGTCGGTGGGACGGACGACGCCTTCCTCCAGCGCGGAGGCGGCCATGATCACCTTGAAGGTCGAGCCGGGCTCGAACGGATCGGTCACCGCGCGGACGCGCCGGTCGTCGTCGGTGGCGGTCGCGAAGGCGTTCGGGTTGTAGGTGGGCCGGATCGCCATCGCGAGGATCTCGCCGGTGCGCGGATCCATCGCCACCGCCATCGCCGACTTGGCGCGGGTGCGCCGCCACGCCGCGTCCACTTCCTTCTCGGCGAGGTACTGGATGGTGGCGTCGATGGTGAGCATGATCCCCTGCCCGGCGACCGACGGCTTGAGCACGATGGGCGCGCCGGTCACCTCGCGGCCGAGCGCGTCGCGCTCCACCACCGCGCGGCCCTCCACCCCGGCCAGGTGCCCGTCCCACATCTGCTCCATGCCCGCGAGCCCCTTGCCCTCCGCGCCCTCGAAGCCGATGAGCTGGGCCGCGAGCTCGCGATTCGGGTAGAGGCGCAGGCTGTCCTCGACCAGCGTGAGCGAGGGATCCTTCAGGTCGCGCACCGCGCGCGCCATGTCCGGGGTCAGGCGGCGGCGCACCGGAGCGAACTTCTTCGCCACCGTGAGCTTGCGGGCGATCTCGCGAGCGGGCTCGCCCAGGATCGGAGCCAGCCGCGCGGCGAGCCGGCCCGCGTCGTCCACCTTCCCGGGGGTGACGTAGAGGGCGTCGGCGCGCGAGGACACCGCGAGGGCCTGACCGGCGCGGTCGAGGATCGGCCCGCGCTTCGGCCGGAGCGGCACCGTCTTGGCGTGCTGGTTCTCGGCGAGGCGGGCGTACTCGTCGTGCTTCCAGACTTGCAGGTAGGCCAGGCGGCCGAGGATTCCGATGAAGGCGAGGGCCAGGCACGCCGCGAAGATCAGCGTCCGGGTTCTCAGGCCCTCGATGCGGATCTCGGTCATGCGGTCTCGCTAGCGCACTCCGACGTCACGCGGGACGGGACGCTCGGCCACCACCGACGGCCGGTCGAGCGCGGCGGCCCCCCGGCCGGACGGGACGAACTCGCGGGCGATGCGAACCTGGTCGCGCGCGGGCGCCACCATGCCGAGCTCGGTGCGGGCCTTGCCCTCGATGCGCGACAGCGACTTGAGCGTGGCCATCTCCACCCGCAGCCGGCGATTGAGCTCCTCGGCCTCGGCGCGGCCGCCGCGCAGCGCGTCGAGCCGATACGAGAGGCGCACCTGCTGCACCCGCAGGCCCACCACGCCCAGGATCAGCATCACGGCCAGGCCCGCCCCCACCACCGCGCTGGCCATCGAGCGGAGCCGGCGCCGGTCCTTCTGGCGATGGCGCCGCACCGCCTCCGGCTGGCGGGCGCGGTGTTCGCGCCCCCACGCGGACTGGGGCACGCTGCGGGCGGCCGCGCGGGCGCTCATGCCGCCTCCCGGCGCGCGAGCACGCGCAGCTTGGCGCTGCGGGCGCGCGGATTCTGGGCGGTCTCCTCGCGGCCCGCGGTGACCGGCGAGGGCTCGAGCTCGACGAAGCCGGATCCCTCGAGCGCGCGGAACGCGCGCTTCACCACGCGGTCCTCCCCCGAGTGGAAGGAGATGACGCCGAGGCGGCCGCCGCCCTCCAGGAGCGCGGCGGCCTGCGGGAGCGCCTCCGCGAGGGCGCCCGGCTCGTCGTTGACCGCCATGCGCACCGCCTGGAAGGTCCGGGTGGCCACGTGGGTGCGCTTGGACCACGCGCCGCGCGGCACCGCGCGCTTCACCGCCGAGACCAGGTCGGCCGCGGTCCGCAGCGGGCTGCGGCGCCGCTGCTCCACGAGCACGCGCGCGATGCGCCGGGCGTGCCGCTCCTCGCCGTACTCGGCGAGCAGGACCTCGATCTCCTCGGCGGCCAGCCGCCCGAGCAGCTCGGCGGCGGTGTCACCCTCGGCGGGATCGAAGCGCATGTCGAGCGGCTCCTCGCCCTGGAAGGAGAACCCGCGACCGGACTCGTCGAGCTGGTACGAGGACAGCCCGAGGTCCAGCAGCACCGCGGCCGCGCGCTCCACTCCCGCGTGCGTCGCGATCGCGCGGAGGTGGCGGAAGCTGCCGCGCACCAGCACCACGCGCGCACCGAAGCGCTCGAGGCGGCGCGCCGCGCGCGCGAGGGCTTCCGGATCGCGATCGATACCGAGCAGGCGGCTCTCGCCCCCCGTCGTCTCCAGCAGCTGCTCCGCGTGTCCACCCATGCCGATTGTCCCGTCCACCACCCAGCCCCCACGACGGGGGCGCAAGAGGAATGTCACTTCGTCGAGCAGCACCGGCACGTGCGCCGGCTTGTCGGCGTTGCTACCGGAAGCTTCATTCTTGTATTCGCTCGGTTCGCCTGCGGCTTCACCTCGCCCTGCATTCGGCTCGCCTTCGGCTGCGCCTCGCCCTGCCACTGCCCTCGAGTCATGCCGTTTCCTGTCGCCGCGGTCGTGTCGTTTGCGACGCATGCTAGACGCCCTTCTGGGCGAGGCGCTCGCGCAGATCGTCGAGCGGGCCCGCGTTCTCGCGCTGGTAGTGCGACCAGCGATCCTCGTCCCAGATCTCGAAGTGATCCATCATGCCGATGATCACCACGTTCTTGGCGAGCGCGCCGCGCTCGCGGTAGTCCTGCAGGATCTGGATGCGCCCGTGCGGATCGAGCATCACGTCGAGCCCCGCGGAGAGGTAGACGTGCTGGAAGCGGCGGCGGTCCTGATCGAGCTTCGGCAGCGTGTTCAGGCGCTCCTCGAGCTCGCGCCACTTGTCCTCGGGGTACACGTCGAGCGACGTGCCGTTGGGCGCCATCACGAGGCGGTCACCGCCGCCCTCCCGCAGCACGTCCCGGAACTTCGCCGGGATGCTGAGGCGCCCCTTCGGGTCGATCGTGTGCCTGAAATGCCCCCGAAACACTGTCTCCCCCATCCGGGCCCTACCGCCCCCGGAACCGCCCTGGAATGACATATTAATGACACTTCATGGGATTTCATCCCACTGCCGGGGACCATCCTAGAAGGGGTCGCTAGGGGTGTCAAGGGAAAACTCTAAGATTTTCAAGGCCATTCAGACCCACCCGCTCGCCACGGGTTGGGGGTGGCCGAGCATCAGCTACAGCAGGTAGAGGACCGGGGGTCTGGCGCCGGGCCCTAGCGGGCCGGGCGGTAGTACGTGAGGGCTTCCGGCAGCCAGCCCTCGATCTGCTGGATGCGGGTGGCCTCGGAGGGGTGCGTCGAGAGGAATTCGGGAGGCCGCTGGCCCTTGGCGGCCTCGGCCATGCGCTTCCACAGCTCGAGCGCCGCGCGTGGATCGTAGCCGGCCTTGGCCATCAGGATCAGGCCCAGGTGATCGGCCTCCGACTCCTGCGCCCGGCCCCAGGGCAACAGC
Source organism: uncultured bacterium (assembly GCA_946479205.1). Next base: position 3,495 of record CAMLFJ010000328.1, read on the forward strand.
ACGCCGACCGAGGCGCCCGCGCCGAGGGCGGCGCTCACCAGCTGCACGGTGGCCGGATTGCTGCTCGCCATGCCCGCCAGCACCTGGGTCGCCGTCTGCACGCCCATCTGCTGGCTCACGCGCTCGCCGCCGTGGCGCGCGAGCACGTGGCCGATCTCGTGGCCCAGCACCGCGGCGAGGCCGGCCTCGTCGCGCGTGACCGGCAACATGCCGGTATAGACCGCCACCTTGCCGCCGGGCAGGGCGAAGGCATTGACCTGCTTGTCGTCCTGGATGACGCGGAATTCCCACTGATAGCCCAGATCGGTGACCGCGGCGATCCGGCTTCCCACCCGCTGGACCAGGGCGTTCGCCTGCGCGTCGGTGGAGAGGGTCGCCTTGCCGACGATCTGCTGGAAGGACTGCACCCCCATCTGCGCTTCCTCGGTCGCCGAGACCAGCTGGATCTGCCGGCGGCCCGTGTAGGGCACGGTCTCGCAACCCATGGGGGCGGCCAGAGCCAGAAGGAGGAGCGCGACGAGGACGTGGCGCCGATGCACGGCGGTCATTCTACCAGAGACGATTGCGAAGGGTGGCCTGCGTCTCCATGAGCACGCCCGCTCCGTCCCGGCCGACCTCGAGCTGCACCCGTACCGCGATCACCGCCGCGGGATCCGTGGTCGTCACCCCCTCGCGGTCGAGATAGATCAGGCGGAAACCGCGCACCCCGTTGATCACCGGCTGGGCTCCGCCTCCCGCGTCCCGGCGCAGGACGGTCTCCCCCGCCCGCAGCAGGTACGTCACGCGCTCACGGGTCGGGTCGATCACCCCGTTGCCGTTGAAGTCGCGCTGGAACGCGACCCGGGCGGGCTCGGCCACCACCACCGAGGCGAAGCCCGCGGCGGTGGGGTCGTACCCGGCCTCGCGCAGCTCGCTCACCATCCGCTCGAGCGCGTAGCGGGCGGACTGCTGCGCCTCCACTCGCGCGGCGCCCCAGGCCCAGGCGCGGAGCCCGAGGTGCAGCAAGGTGACGGTGGCGGCCAGCATCCCGCCGCCGACCGCGAGGGCCACCAGCATATCCACCAGCGAGTACCCACCGTGTGCGCGCCGCGCGTCCACGCGTCAACACTGGCCATCGACGCGAGCACGCGCAACGCCCACATTTCGAAACGTCGGGATCGGGATACAGCGCGCTA
>CAMLFJ010000329.1 GCA_946479205.1 uncultured bacterium
GACTTCGTCCATCTGCACGTCCACTCCGAGTACAGCCTCCTGGACGGGGCGGCCCGCCTCGAGAAGCTGGTCGATCGCGCCAAGGCGCTGAAGTTCCCGGCCCTCGCCCTCACCGATCACGGCAACCTGTTCGGGGCGGTGGACTTCTACACCGCCTGCGAGAAGGCGGGGGTGAAGCCGATCCTGGGCTGCGAGCTCTACGTGGCCCCGGGTAGCCGCTTCGAGCGCTCGAGCCAGGACGGCGGTTACGAGGGCGCGAGCCACTGCACGGTGCTCGCGCGCACCCGCGCCGGGTACGCCAACCTCATGAAGCTGGTCTCCAAGGCCTACCTCGAGGGCTACTACTACAAGCCCCGGGTGGACCGGGAGCTGCTGGCCCAGCACGCGGACGGCCTGCTCGTGCTCTCGGGCTGCCTCAACTCCGAGGTGAGCCGGATGCTCTCGGCGGGGGACGAGGCCAAGGCGCAGCAGACCGCGGGCTGGTACCAGGAGGTGTTCGGCAAGGACTACTACTTCATGGAGGTGCAGTCGCACGGCCTCGAGCAGCAGGTCGCGGTGACCGAGGGCACCATCAAGATCGCCCGCGCCATCGGCGCCCCGCTCTGCGGGACGAACGACTCGCACTACCTGGAGGCGGAGCACTCGCGCGCCCACGAGGCGCTGCTCTGCATCCAGACCGGCACCACCATGAGCGATCCGGACCGCTGGAAGTTCTCGAGTAACGAGTTCTACGTGAAGTCGGCCGACGAGATGCGCGCGGTCTTCAAGGACCTGCCCGAGGCGTATCGCAACACGCTCGCGGTGGCCGAGCGCTGCAACGTGGATCTCCAGTTCGGGCAGTTCCACCTGCCCAAGTACCAGGTGCCGGACGGCTTCACGCTCGACTCCTATCTCGAGGAGCGCGCCCTCGAGGGCCTCAAGTGGCGCTTCGGGTCCTCGCCGGCCGACGCGGTGGTCGAGCGGCTCCGCTACGAGCTGGGCGTGGTCTCCAAGATGGGCTTCTCCGGCTACTTCCTGGTGGTCTGGGACTTCATCAGCTACGCCCGCCGCCAGGGCATCGCGGTGGGGCCGGGCCGCGGCTCCTCGGCCGGCTCGCTCGTCGCCTACTGCCTCGGCATCACCAACGTGGACCCGATCCGCTACGGGCTGATCTTCGAGCGCTTCCTCAACCCCGAGCGGATCTCGATGCCGGACATGGACATCGACTTCGCGGACGACCGGCGCGACGAGGTCATCCGCTACGTGGTCGACCGCTACGGGGCGGACCGGGTGGCCCACATCATCACGTTCGGGACCATGGGGGCCAAGGCGGTCATCCGCGACGTGGCCCGCGTGCTCGGCTTCTCCTACGGCGAGGCGGATCGCCTCGCCAAGCTGGTGCCCGGCTTCCCGCTCAACATCTCGCTCGACGAGGCGCTCGAGAAGGCCCCGCCGCTCGCCGAGCAGGTCAAGCGCGATCAGCGGGTGGGGGAGATGTGGGGCGTCGCCCGCGCGCTCGAGGGCTGCACCCGGCACGCCTCGGTGCACGCCTCCGCGGTGGTCATCTCGGACGAGCCGCTGATGGAGCGGGTGCCGCTCTACAAGGATCCCAAGCGGCCCGAGCTCATCACCGGCTACGCGATGGGACCCATCGAGAAGCTCGGCCTGCTCAAGATGGACTTCCTCGGGCTCAAGACCCTCACCGTGATCTCGGACGCCCTGCGCCTGATCAAGGAGTCGCGCGGGGTCACCCTCGACGGCGACGCCCTGCCCCTCGACGACGGCCGGACCTACCAGCTCCTCTCCGAGGCCCGCACCTTCGGGGTGTTCCAGCTGGAGTCGGCGGGCATGCGGGACGCGCTCAAGCGCCTCAAGCCCCAGCGCATCGAGGACATCATCGCGATGGTGGCCCTGTACCGTCCGGGCCCGATGGACCTGATCGAGGACTTCGTCAACCGCAAGCACGGTCGCGCGGCGATCGCCTACGAGCATCCCCTGATGGAGCAGGTCCTCCAGGAGACCTACGGGATCATGGTCTACCAGGAGCAGGTCATGCGGCTCGCCGCGGACCTGGCCGGCTTCTCGCTCGGCGAGGCCGACACCCTCCGCAAGGCGATGGGGAAGAAGGACCGCGAACTGATGGCCACCCAGCGCGAGAAGTTCATCTCGGGCTGCAAGGTCAACAAGATCGACGCCAGGAAGGCCGAGCGGATCTGGGACCTCATCGAGAAGTTCGCGGGCTACGGATTCAACAAGAGCCACGCCGCGTGCTACGGCGTCGTCGCGTACCAGACCGCGTACCTCAAGGCGAACTACCCGACCGAGTTCATGGCCGCCCTGCTGACCTCGGAAATGGAGAAGACGGACAAGATCGTCCTCTACGTCGAGGAGACGCGCGCGATGGGTCTGCGCGTGGAGCCGCCCGACGTCAACGTCTCCCGCTCCGACTTCACGGTGGCGGGGGAGGCGATCCACTTCGGGCTGGCCGCGATCAAGAACGTGGGCGCCACCGCGATCGAGTCGATCGTGCGGACCCGCGAGGCGGACGGCCGCTTCGCCACCCTCGACGACTTCTGCGCCCGCGTCGATCTGCGCCTGGTGAACCGGAGAGTGGTCGAGTGCCTGATCAAGGCGGGCGCGTTCGATTCGCTGCAGAGCACGCGGGCCGGCCTCCTCGCCGCGCTGGACCAGGCGATGGACAGCGGCCAGCGCCAGCAGCGCGACCGCGAGGAAGGGCAGGTCTCGCTATTCGACATGCCGGGCGGCGGAGGCGCCAAGCCGGCCGCGCCGGTCGCGGCGGCGGCGCGCCTGCCCGAGTGGCCGCAGGAGGAGATGCTGGCCTACGAGCGGGAGGTGCTGGGCTTCTACCTCTCGGGCCATCCCCTCGAGCAGTACCGGGAGATGGCGCGCCGGATCGGCGCCCTGAGCGCCGCCGACCTGGCCGCCCGCTCGACCGGCGCGCGCGTGCTCCTGCTGGGGCAGGTGAGCGCGTTCAGCGAGAGCACGACCAAGAGCGGCAACCGCATGGCCTTTGCCACCCTCGAGCTGGTCGACGGCAGCACCCCCCTGACGATCTTCCCCGAGCCCTACCGGAGCTGCGCGGGAGCGCTCCGTCACAAGGGCCCGGTCATCGTGCGCGGTCGCGCGGACGACAGCGACAAGGGGCGCGTCGTGCTCGCGGAGGAGATCAAGCCCCTGGAGGACGCGATGGGCAATCTGGCCCCGGCCGGCAACGGCCACGGCCCCGGCAACGGCAATGGATCCGGAAACGGGGGCGCCTCCGCGCACGCCTGCCGCATCCGGGTGAGCGCGGCCGCGGAGGCCTTGCCGGAGCTGCTCGCCTCGGTGAAGGCGGCCTGCCGCGAGCACGAGGGCCGCACGCCGCTGTTCCTCCACGTGCTGCTGCCCGAGCAGGAGGTGGTGCTGCGGATCAAGGAGCTCGCGGTGGATCCGGACGCCGATCTCGTGTCGAAAGTGGAAGGGCTGCTCGGAGCGGGCAGTATACTCGTGGAGTATGCCGGACGAGCTTGAGTTCGAGAAGCCGCTCCTCGAGCTCGAGAATCGGATCGCGGAGCTGCGCGCCTCGGAAGAGCCGCTCGAGGCGCGCGACGAGATCGCGAAGCTCGAGGAACGGCTCGCCCGCCAGCAGCAGCGCGTCTACGCGGGCCTGACCGCCTGGCAGCGCGCCCAGATCGCCCGGCACCCCAAGCGCCCGCACACCCTCGACCTCGTCAACCTGCTGCTGGAGGACTGGGTCGAGCTGCATGGCGACCGCGTGTTCGGCGACGACAAGGCGATCGTGGGCGGCCTCGCCACCTTCGACGGCGAGCCGGTGGTGCTGATCGGCCACCAGAAGGGCCGCGACACCCGCGAGAACATCGCGCGCAACTTCGGGATGCCGCATCCCGAGGGCTATCGCAAGGCCCTCCGGCTGATGCAGTTCGCGGCCAAGTTCGGCAAGCCGATCATCACGTTCATCGACACGCCGGGCGCCTACCCGGGGCTCGGGGCCGAGGAGCGCGGGCAGGCCGAGGCGATCGCCCGCAACCTCCGGGAGATGGCAGGCCTGCCCACGCCGGTGATCTGCGTGGTGACCGGGGAAGGGGGCAGCGGCGGCGCCCTCGCGATCGGGGTCGGCAACCGCGTGCTGATGCTCGAGTATGCGATCTACTCGGTGATCTCGCCCGAGGGCTGTGCGGCCATTCTGTGGGGCGACGCGGCCAAGGCCCCCGAGGCCGCCGAGCTGATGCGGGTGACCGCGCCCGATCTCCTGAAGCTGGGCGTGATCGACGCGATCGTGCCCGAGCCGGTGGGGGGCGCCCACCGCAACTGGGAGGCCGCCGCGGCCAGCCTGCGGGCCGCCCTGCGCGATCAGCTCTGGCAGCTCAAGTCCAAGTCGGAGGCCGAGCTGATCGAGGAGCGGCACGAGAAGTTCCGCCGCATCGGAGTCTTCGAGGAAACCGTCTGACCCGTCGCCCCGTAGTTTGACATGCCGGGGGCCGGGTGTTACCGTAAGTCCCGAACAATCATGCGGAATTTTGCTCCGCGGTCCGCGCTCTGATGTCCAAGCTCCACCTGATCACCTACGGCTGCCAGATGAACGAGTACGACTCCGAGCGGGTGGCCGGCCTGCTCAAGCAGGAGCGCTACGAGCTCACGGATCGCCCGGAAGACGCCGACCTGATCCT
>CAMLFJ010000330.1 GCA_946479205.1 uncultured bacterium
GGCAACCTGATGGCGCTGGAGCGACTGGACGGCACGTTCGCGGCGGGCGCCAACATCTCCATCGGCAAGGCCCGCACCGCCGCGATCTTCAAGCGCCCGACCCGCTTCTTCGAGGACGTGATCAAGGGCGGCCGCACCGCCATGATCGCCCTCAACGACTTCACCCCGCTCCAGGGTGGCGTGCCGATCACCATCGACGGCGAGGTGGTGGGCGCGGTCGGGGTGAGCGGCGCGGCGAGCGCGCAGCAGGACGAGGAGATCGCGATGGTCGGCGCCGCCGCGGCGCGGACGTTCGGCGTGAAGGCGAGCGCCACGCCGGTGACCCAGATCGACGCCGCGCGAGTCGCCGCCGCCTTCGCCAAGGGCGTGCCCCTGCTGGAGGTGGACGGCTACAAGATCCACGCGAGCCGTCGCGAGGGCCCCGGCATGGCCGAGGTACACGACTGGGAGACCGACGTGGTCTACGTGCTCGAGGGCTCGGCCACCGTGATCACCGGCGGGACCGTCATCGATCCGAAGGTCACCGAGCCCGGCCAGATCCGCGGCCCGGTCATCGAGGGAGGTGAGAGCCGTCGCATCACCAAGGGCGACGTGATCGTGATCCCGGCCGGGGTGCCCCACTGGTTCAAGGACGTCCAGGGGCCGCTGACCTATTTCGTGGTCAAGCCGATCGCCCGGAACTGAGGCGATCCATGAGAATCCACACCCTCTCCCGGATCCTGGCCGCGGTGGCGGTGGTCGCCGCGGCGAGCGCGGCGGCGGCCGGTCCGCGGGCCCTCGGGCCCCTGGACGGCCGGCCCGATGCGATCGTCGATCTCGCCACGCCCGCCGGGGTGGCGCTCGTCCAGGGCCAGTGGCGCTACAGCGACACCCGCATCGTCGAGACCGACTTTCGCGCCCCGGGCCCCGATCTCAAGCCCTCCGGCGCCCCGATCACGACCTACGACTTCACGCCGCACGCCGGCGCGGCCGGCTTCGACGACTCGGCCTGGCCGGCGATCCCGGCTGACACCCTCGACGCCCGCCGGGCCACCGGCCGCCTCTCCTTCAACTGGTACCGCCTCGGCATCACGATCCCGGCCAGGATCGGGCGCTTCGATCCCACCGGGGCCACCGTCGTCTTCGAGGTGGTGGTCGACGACTACGCGGAGGTCTGGGTCGACGGCCGGCTGGCCCGTCGCCTCGGCCAGAGCGGCGGATCCCTCATCGGGGGCTACAACGCGCCGAACCGGGTGGTGCTCACCCACGACGCTCGGCCCGGGCAGCGGATCCAGATCGCGGTGTTCGGAGCCAACGGCCCGCTGTCCGACCCCCCGGCGAACTTCATCTGGATTCGCTCCGCGACCCTGGACTTCCACGCCCCGCGCCTCCCCGCGACGGTGTCGGGCGTGCGGGTCACGCGCGTGGACCGGGCCCTCGATCAGATCGTGCCGGCCGCTCCGATGGTCGAGAAGATCGCGGACGGCTTTCAGTTCCTCGAGGGACCGGTCTGGGTCCGCGACGGCGGCTACCTGCTCTTCAGCGATCCGAACGCGAACACCATCTACGCCTGGAGCCCGGAGGGCCAGCTCTCGGTCTTTCGGACCAAGAGCGGCTACACCGGCGCCGACGTCGGCGAGTACGGGCAGCCGGGCTCGAACGGGCTCACCCTCGATCGCGAGGGGCGGCTCACCATCAACGAGCACGGCAACCGGCGGGTCACCCGGCTCGAGAAGAACGGCGCCCTCACCGTGCTGGCGGACCGCTACGAAGGCAAGCGGCTCAATAGCCCCAACGATCTCGTCTACCGGTCGGACGGAGCCCTCTACTTCACCGATCCGCCGTTCGGCCTGCCCCGCTTCCACGAGGACCCGCGCCGGGAGCTGCCCTACACCGGCGTCTACCGCTACGCGGACGGGCAGGTCCGGCTCCTCACCAACGATCTCACCGGGCCGAACGGGATCGCCTTCTCCCCCGACGAGCGCTTTCTCTACGTCACCAACTGGGACGTGAAGAAGAAGGTGGTGATGCGGTACGAGGTCACCGGGGACGGCGGCCTCGCCAACGGGCGCATCTTCTTCGACATGACCGGAGCGCCCGGCGAGGAGGCCCTCGACGGGCTGAAGGTGGACGAGCGTGGCAACCTCTACGCCTCCGGCCCGGGCGGCCTCTGGATCATCTCCGCGGACGCGCGCCATCTCGGCACCATCCACCTGCCCGAGCTGCCGGCCAACTTCGCGTGGGGCGACGCGGACGGCCGCACCCTCTACCTGACCGCGCGCACCGGGCTCTACCGGGTGCGGCTCGGCATCCCGGGGATCCGGCCGTGACCGCGGGGCGGAGAGGCACCGCGTGCTCCGACGGATGATCGACCGGAGCGCCGTCGCGCGCGCCCTGGCGCGCGCCCGCGACCCGCGAGACGCGCTACGGCGCGCCGCGACCGCGCCCGGGGAGCTGCCCGCCTTCGCGGCCGACGGGACCCGCGTCGGGGATGAGCGGGCGATCCTCCTCGACTGGGCGCGTTTCCCGCGGGAGTACCTCGAGGGGCCCGGGGCGATCGCCGAGATCCACCGGGCGATCGATGCGCTGACGCCGCGCGACCGCACCGTGCTCCTCGTCGACTCCGAGGGGCTGGCGCTGGCCGACGTGGCCGAGGGCCTGGGCGAGCCGGTGGCCCGCGTGAGGCGCCGCCTGCACCGCGCGCGCATGCTCGTCCGCGAGCGGCTCACCCGCTACTTCGCCGCGGCCACCGCGCCGCATTGACGAGGCTAGCGGGGCAGTCGGCGCAGGACGTCGAGGGTCTCGGCGGGCTCGGGCCGGGTCGTGTAGTCGGGATCGAACTCCGCCGACCGGATGATCCCTTGCCGGTCGATCACGAACCGGCCGGGCATCGGGAGCGTCCACGACGCGTCCCCGTTGACCGTCTCGAGATCGAGGGGGAACGTGCGATAGATGCGCTGCAGATAGTCGGGCAGGGTGAAGCGCAGGCCGAGCCGGGCCGCCACCTCGTTGCCGCGATCGGAGAGGATCTCGAAGGTGAGGTGCCGCCGCTCGATCAGCTCACGGCTGTGCTCGGGGAGCTGCGGCGAGATCGCGACGAGGTCGGCCCCGAGGGCACGAATCTCCGGAAGCGCGGCCTGTAGAGCTACCAGCTCTACGTTGCAGTACGGTCACCAGCGGCCGCGGTAGAAGGTCACCACCAGCGGGCCGGCGGCCAGCAGCTGCCTGGAATCGACGGGCGCGCCGGTCGAGTTGGGCAGCGTGAACTCGGGGGCGCGGTCGCCCGCCTTGAGCACCCGCCCGAGGATCTCAGCGGTCCGGAGCTCCTCCACCGCCCGGTGCATCTGGGTCACCACCGCGGGGGCGCGACCCGCCTCGAGCCGACTCTGGAGCGCCTTCAGCTCTGCCTTGAGGGACACGCGTGACCTCGTGACCGTCAGCGCGCGGGCGAGGTCTGGGCCGCGGTCATGAGCAGGGTGAGCTGCTCGCGCAGGGCCATGCGCGCCCGGTGCAGTCGCGACTTCACGGACGAAACCGGCTCGTTCAGGATCACGGCAGCCTCCTCGTTGGAGAGCTCCTCGATGTCCCGCAGCACCACCACCGCCCGGTAGTGGGGCGGCAGCAGGTCGATGGCCCGTCGCACGAGGGCGTGGGTCTCGCCCGAGAGCATACCCTCCTCGGCGCTCGCGGACCAGTCGGCGAGCAGGAACGAGCGCTCCCCGGCGCGGTGACCGTCGTCCTTGAACGCGGGCAGCTGGTCTTCGAGGCTCACCTCGAGCTCGCGACGCTTGCCCCGACGGCGGAGGAGCGCGCTGTTGGTCGCGACCCGGTAGAGCCAGGTGCCCAGCGCGGCCCGCTCCTCGAACGCGGCGATCTTCTCGAAGAGGGAGAGGAAGACGTCCTGCACCACCTCCTCGGCGTCGGCCTCGTTCCGGGTGACCCCGAGCGCGACCCGGTACACGCGGGCCGCGTGACGCTGCATCAGGATCTCGAGCGCGGCGGTGTCCCGGCGGCGGAGACGGTCGATCAGCTCGGCCTCGGTCGGACCCATCATCGGCGGGAGCTCACCCATCGATCTGCTCCTTCACGAAAGGGGAACAGTTTTGGAGTGAGGCGTGGCCCCGTCGAAGCTGCCGGCAGAGCGCCACCCCGTCGCGATCCACGAACGACACCCGGGCGAAGTCCACCGCGAGCTCGGCGCCGTTGCCGAGGAAGGGCTCGCAGGCGCGGCGGACCTCGTCCACCCAGGCCCCGACCAGACGTCCCTCGAGGTGCACCGTCACCCGCTCTCGCTGCCTCTTGGCCACTTCGATCTTGAGCATGACGAAGCCCCATAGGGGCAAGCGGCATGCCGGGGCACACGTGGTCCAGGGTGGAGCGGGCCGGGAACGAAATCAGCGACTTACCGGCGATCCGTCAGGCGACCCCGGGGGGCGCCCACGAGGGCTCGTGGGCGGCTACGAAATGCCGTGGGGGGGACGGCTGATGCCGAGACGGCTCATGCGGCTGCGGAGGGTGTTCGCGTGAAGACCGAGCGCCTTGGCGGCCCCGGCCGGTCCCTCGACCACCCAGCGACTCCGCTCGAGCGCGTCCCGGATGTGTCGCCGCTCCATCTCCTCGAGCGTGACGTGCTCGGTCGGCACCTGGGGCTGCGCGGGGGCGGCACCGACCGGT
>CAMLFJ010000331.1 GCA_946479205.1 uncultured bacterium
TCACGAGCCGGCCGGCATCGAGCGGGATCTGGTCGCGGGCGGCTTCGCGACGGCCCCCGAGATCGCCACCGTGGCGGCGCGCAGCCGGGCGAAGTCGCCCCGGGATCCGGCGATCGCGTACTGTCAGGGGACCCCGCTGCGCAGCGAGATCGAGACGCGTGACGCGTCGCGGCTCGGGGAGGCCACCGATGCCGCGGCGGAGGCCATCGGCCGGCGGTTCGGGTTCGGCAACGTGGACGGCAAGATCCAGGCACACGTGGTCACCGTGGGGCGCTGACGGCGGCCGCCACCCAGTAAGGGCACCCACCCCGCCACCGAACCCCACCCGGGTTTCGCGCTCCCGGAGAAATTCGGGCTCGTGCCAGACTGGAAGGACCCCACGGGACCATGCGCTATCACGCGTCCCCGACGTCCGCTCCAGGCCCCAACACGATCAGGAGGGGAACATGAACTGGTTCGTGACCGCACTCAAGAGCTACGCCGTCTTCTCCGGCCGCTCCCGTCGCAGCGAGTACTGGTACTTCGGGCTGTTCTACCTGATCCTCTACGCGGCGGCCGCGGTCGTGGACGTGATGATCGGCTCCTTCGAGCGGACCTCGGGCATCGGCGTCTGTACCGCCATCGTGGCCCTGGCGCTGCTGATCCCGTCGATCTCCGTGACCGTCCGCCGGCTGCACGACACCGGGCGGAGCGGCTGGTGGCTCCTCATCGGGTTCATTCCCCTGGTGGGCTGGATCATCCTGCTGGTGTTCATGTGCCAGGATGGTGAGCCCGGCGCGAATCGCTTCGGCGCGAATCCCAAGGCCGTCTCCCCGCTCCGGTCCGTCGTGCCCGCCGGGCCCTCCAAGTCGTGGTCGACGCCCCAGGCCAAGCGCTAGACCGGCCGGTCCCTGGCGCCCGCGATCGCGCTGCACGCCTCGTACAACCTGGCCCTCGTGGTCGCGACCTGCGCGTCAGGCGTCTAGCGACGGGGTGAGGCCGGCGCGGCCGCGCCACGTGTGCGCGGCGCCCGCCGCACCCAGGACCAACAGAGGCGCCCCGATCCAGAAGCGCTGACGCCCGCGCGCGTGGGCCCGCAGGGTGGCGAGCACCATGCGATCGCCCGCGATGATCTCCCCGCGCGAGGCGAGGAACTGGCGCAATCGCTCCTGCTGCTCCGCCGCCATCGGCCGCGCGCCCCACTGCACGTCCTGCTGGAGCGCGCGCAGGCGGGCCAGGTCCGCCGCGCCGCGGGCGAGGGCGTCACGCGTGTCACGGTCGACGGCCCGCTCGCCCGGCGTGAGGAACGCCCGGCGCACCGGCGGGGCCGCCGCCTCGAGCCAGTCGAGCCAGAGATGATCCATCCCGGGCAGCAGCGCCAGCAGCAAGCCCGCGACCGCTGCGATCGCGCAGAGGAGCGCGGCCACGCCTCGCAGCGCGCCGAGCCCCTGCCGGCGAACGCCGCGCCACAGGCGCTGGACGCCGAGCGCCAGGGCGGTCGCGGCCATGAGCGCGCCGAAGGCGGTGACCACCGCGGCGCCCGTCGGCAGATCCCAGGCGAACGAGGCCCAGAGGCCGGCCGCGCTCACCAGTGCGCCCACCGCCCAGCCGATCAGCAGGCGCGCCGGCACCGAGCCGGTCAGCAGCGCCGCGACCGCGGCGGGGACGATCAGGTAGGAGAAGACGAGCAGGACGCCCGCGATGCGGACGGAGCTGGTGACGACGACGCCGAACGTGATGTAGAAGACGAAGTCCCACCAGCGCAGGCGGCGGCCGTGGGCCCGCGCGCGGTCCGGGTCGAACGAGATCTCGAGGAGTGGCCGGCGCACCGCCAGGTGCAGGCCGCCGATCACCGTGTAGAGCAGGGCGAGCTCCGCCACCTCGCGGCCGGTCACGGTGAGGATGCTGCCGACGAGCAGGGTCTTGATGTGCTCGCCGCCCTGCGGCGCGCGGTCCACCACCAGAACCGCGGCCGCCGCGGACACCGCGTAGACGATGCCGATGATCGCCTCCTGCGGGATCGGGGCGCGGTGCACGCGAGTGGCCGCGAAGAGCGCGGCCCCGCCTACCGTGAAGGCCAGCGCGTACCAGTAGGCCGCGTCGCTCTGGATGGGGTGGCCGGCCAGGAAGGCCACGCTGATGCCCAGCGCCGCCATCTGCGCGAGCGCCAGGTCCACGAAGATGATCCCGCGCGCGAGCACGTGCAGGCCCAGGTAGACGTGGATGCCGGTGAGGACGAGGCAGGCCAGGAAGGGCAGCCACAGGAAGTCCAGCATCAGCGGGCCGCCGGCGCGGCCGCGAGCGCGGCGGTGAGCCGGGCGATGTTGACGTCGAAGAGCGCGAGATAGTCGTGGGCCTCGGGGTCGCCGCCCACCGAGGGGATCAGGGTCACCGCGCGGGCTCCGGCGCGCGCCGTCACCTGGGCGACCAGCGACGCGTTCGTGGACGGCTCCACGATCAGCAGCGGCACCCGCGCGGCCTTCATGCGCTCGGTGAGGGTGGCCAGGTAGGCGGCCGACGGCGGCACGCCCGGGGTGGGCTCGAGCGCGGCCACCACGATGAGCCTGAAGCGGCGCGCGAAGTAGGGCCAGCTCTCGTGCGCCACCACCACGCGCGGGCCCGGGTAGGGCGCCAGCGCGTGCCGCCAGCGCGCGAGCCCCGCGTCCAGATCCCGCAGGAAGCGGGCGCGGTTGGCCTCGAAGAGCGCGGCGTCGTCCGGCGCGAGCCGCGCCAGCGCGCCCTGGATGCGCTCGGTGATCGGCCGCGCGTTCTCGGGGTCCAGCCAGTAGTGCGGGTTGCCGAAGCCGTGCACGTGCACGCCGCGCTCGGCGCGCACGCGCGGCGTCTCGGCGTCGAGCAGCGCGATGCCGCGAGAGACGTCGACATCGGCGGGTCCGCCGGGCCGGAGCCGCGCGTCGCCGACCGCGCGGAGCGGCCGCGCGAGCCACGGCTCGTGGTCCAGGCCGATGCGCACCAGCAGCGCGGCGGATCTGAGCTCGGCGAGAGCGCCCGGCTTGACCTCCACGCTGTGCGGATCGTGGAGCGGGGGCGCCAGGCTGACCACGCGCACGCGCGCGCCGCCGACCGCCTCGACGAGCGCCTTCAGATCGGTGGTGGTGGTGACGACCGGAAGGACGCCGCCGCCCCACGCGGGAGCGGCGGCCAGCCAGAGCAGCGCGCCGGTGAGCGCGCCGCGCACTACGACTTCTTGGTGAAGACGCTCTTGGGCACCATGCAGTGCACGCCCTTGCGGACGTCGACCACCTGGCTCACCCGGCAGTCGCCCACCATCGAGGTGAGCGAGTAGGCCTCGTAGCGCGTGAGGGGCACCATCTTCTGGGCGGCGAGGAAGTCCACCGTCTCGCGGACCGCGTTGACCATGGCCTTGTTCAGGTCCTCGTCGAACCCGGTCATGATCCAGTGGGTCGCGGTCTCGATGCGCGGCCACTCCACCTTCATGTCCTTGCGCACGATGAGCTGCATGACGATCTCGCGGTACGAGCACTCGAGCGCGGTCAGGTTCACCTCGCCGTTGCCCTGGCGGCAGTGCGAATCACCGGTCCACACGAGCGCGCCCTTGAGGAAGACCGGGATGAAGATGGTCGTCCCGGCCTGCAGCTCGTTGATGTCCATGTTGGAGCCGTTCTTCCACGGCCGGAGCGTGGAGACCGGCGCCATCGGATCGGTGGAGCCGCCCTTGCGCGGCGACGGGTCCTTCGGATCGATGCCGACCGCGAGGGTGCCCGGGAACGGCTGCAGGTCGATCGAGATGCCGGGCTTGAACTCGGCCTGCTTCTTGTCGAGGTCGAGGTAGAAGTACTTCACGAAGCCGTCCGGCATCTCGGACGCGAGCGCGCCGATGGTGGGGAACTCCTTGCCGGGCAGGTTGAAGTTGGTGCCGAAGGCCTTCGGCGTGATCTTGAGGATGCGGATCTCCATCACGTCGCCGGGCTCGGCGCCGTTGACGTAGATGGGGCCGGTCAGCGAGTGCGGCCCGCCGCCCGGATTGGCCTTCCGCAGCGCGATGATCTCGTCCATCGTCGTGCCGGGCTGGATCTTGTTGTGCGCGTGCATCATGGTCTCGACCGCGACGGTGTCGCCGGAGTTGACCACGAGCTTGGGCGGCTCCGCCGGATCGAGCCAGCCCCACTGGGTGGTCTCGAGCGTCGCGGGCAGCACGTGGAAGGTGCCGCCGGGCACCGCGACCTTGCGATCGCGCTTGGCCTCGTCGGGCGCCTGCGCCAGCGCGTAGAAGCCGGCCGCGAGCAGGCAGGTGAGGGAGGCGACCGCGGAGAGCAGCCACTTACGAGTCCTGAGCTTGGCCATCACATGTCTCCTTGTGTTCACCCTCGGACCGACCGGCCGCGATTCTAGCAGGAAACCGTGGGGGGCGCGCCCGGTCTGTGCAAGACTCGAAACAATGGCCGCGGAGCGGGGTCTCGCACGGGTGAAGACCGAGTGACATGAAGAGACTCGCGCTCGGTGTTGCGGCCCTGGCGCTCCTCTTTGTCGGCGGCCTCGCCGCGGCCATCGCGTTCGGCGGGCCCGGTCGACTGCCCCCGCTCAGCCGGAGCAACCCGTTCGAGGCGGTGGACTTCTCCGGGCTCCCCGCGCTCGATCGCTTTGCCGCGCGTGATGGCGCCCAGCTCGCCTATCGCACCTACGGCAAG
>CAMLFJ010000332.1 GCA_946479205.1 uncultured bacterium
TCCCCGGGGCGCGGCGCTGAGTGCGTCGGACGGCTTACTTCGGCTTGTGGGTGAGCGTGATGCCCAGCGCCTTCGCGGCCTCGTCGTACTTGGCCACGGACTCGTCGTGCTTGCCCGCCTTGTGGAGGGCGTCACCCTCGGCGGCGATGGTCTTCGCCTTGAAGGCCGCGTCGTCCAGCCGGTACTCGGCGGCGGCCAGGACCTGCCGCTGCAGCAGGGGGCACTCGTGGGCGAGCGCGGGCGAAACGGCGAATCCGAGCGCAGCGATCGTCAGCAGAGCGGTCTTCATGTCTTGCTCTCCTCGCGTGAATGGGGAATGAGTCGAACGACGGGAGCGGAGCGGACCGAAGGATCAGACGCGGGGAGGGGCGCGATCGGTGGGGGTGAGGCAGGTCCAGCCGGCGATGACCAGCTCGCCGGGAACAGGACTGCCCGCCCGCCGGACCGCCATCGGCGTGGGCGGGACCCACGCCGAGTCGGACGGTACCGCCGCGACGAAGCGCAGCCGGCTCTCGTCGCTCTGGTCGGGGTCCGAGATGCCGATCCAGCCGTCGTCGGCGTACACGCCGAGCGGCGCGGATACGGGTAGCACGAGCAGGACGATCAGCAGGAGCCGGCACCACCACGCCCCGCTCAATCCCCTCGGCATGACCCGCATCCTGACCGGGCGACCGGCGCGTGTCAAGTCGCGCTCGGATTGACAGCGGCCAGCCCCCGCCGCATAGTGAGCCCACGCGAGCGAAAGGGAGCCCTCATGCCGAAGCCGACCACGATTCGAGAGCTGCGCGACAGCGGGTACACCCCCCGGTCCGTCAAGCAGGAGCTGCGTGACAACCTGATCGCCCGCCTGCGCGGCGGCGAGAGTCTCTTCTCCGGCATCGTGGGCTACGAGCAGACCGTCGTGCCCCAGGTCGAGAACGCGGTGCTGAGCGGCCAGGACATCGTCTTCCTGGGCGAGCGCGGCCAGGCCAAGACGCGCATGGCGCGCCTCCTGGTGGGCCTGCTCGACGAGGAGATGCCCGCGCTCGCCGGTTGCGAGATCAGCGACGAGCCGTTCGCCCCGATCTGCTCGGCGTGCCGCCAGCGCGTCGGCGAGCAGGGGGACAAGGCGGCGCTCGCGTGGATCCCGCGCGACCGGCGCTACGGCGAGAAGCTCGCCACCCCCGACATCACGATCGCCGACCTGATCGGGGAGGTGGATCCGATCAAGGTGGCGGAGGGCCGCTACCTCTCCGACGAGCTGACGATCCACTACGGGCTCCTGCCCCGCACCAACCGCGGCATCTTCGCGCTCAACGAGCTGCCCGACCTCGCCGAGCGCATCCAGGTGGGCCTGCTCAACATCATGGAAGAGCGCGACGTGCAGATCCGCGGCTACAAGGTGCGGCTGCCGATCGACCTCTACGTGGTGGCGAGCGCGAACCCGGAGGACTACACGAATCGCGGGCGCATCATCACCCCGCTCAAGGATCGCTTCGGCTCCCAGATCCGCACCCACTACCCGCGCCGCGTCGAGGACGAGATCGCGATCATGGAGGCGGAGCGCACCACCTACGTCGACGCGGGGCTCGAGACCCGGAGCCCCGAGTTCATGAAACAGCTCGTGGCCGAGGTCACCCACCTCGCTCGCCGCTCGCCCGAGATCAGCCAGCGCTCGGGGGTATCGGTGCGGGTGACGATCTGCAACTACGAGAATCTCCTGTCGAGCGCGCTCAAGCGGGCGATCCGGCTCGGCGAGACGGTGGCCGCCCCGCGGGTGAGCGATCTCAGCGCCATCGCCGCCTCCACCGGCGGCAAGATCGAGATGGAGAGCATGGGCGAGGCGACCGAGGACAAGGTCATGTCCAAGATCATGCAGCGCGCGCTGCTCAACGTGTTCAACCGCAATTTCTCCTCCGGCGAGCTGGACGAGGTGGTGGGCGCTTTCCAGGACGGGCTCAAGATCGAGGTGTCCGACTCCATGCCCGCCGATCTGTACCTCCGGCACCTCGGCCAGGTGCGCCCGCTGCAGGCGGCGGTACGCAAGCTCGGGGCGCAGGACCCGGCGAGCGTGGCCGCCGCGGTCGAGTTCGTGCTGGAGGGCCTGCATCTCAGCAAGAAGCTCAACAAGGACGTGCAGGCCGGGCAGGCGCGCTACCGGGTGGCGTGAGGCTCGCGTGGCACCCCTGAGCTGGTACTCGCGCTGGGACGGCTCCCAGCGTCTCGACGATCTCGACGCCGATCAGCTCCTCGACGCGATGTCCGACGATCTCCTGTCGGACGGCGATCCGTGGAGCGCGCTCCGCCGCCTCTTCCAGCGCGGGGCCAAGAACCCGGACGGGGCCAACCTGCCCGGACTTCAAGACCTGCTCAACCGGCTGCGGCGGCAGCGCCAGCAGCAGCTCGACCGCTACGATCTCTCCTCGGTGCTCGACGACATCAAGCAGAAGCTCGACAACATCATGAAGACCGAGCGCGAGGGCATCGACCGGCGGGTGACCGACGCGAAGGAGCGGGCCCAGAAGGGCGAGGCGCCCGACTCGTTCCGGCAGGGCATGGAGCAGGCCGCGGCCGAGCACCGGAAGCGGCTCGACGAGATGCCGGAGTCCCCGGCCGGGCGCATCCAGGATCTGCAGAACTACGAGTTCATGGATCCCGACGCGCACCGCATGTTCTGGGAGCTGATGAAGGGCCTCCAGCAGCAGATGCTGCAGCCGTTCCTCTCCAACATGCAGAAGGCGCTCGGCAACATGACCCCCCAGGACCTCGAGCGGATGCGCGAGATGATGCGCGATCTCAACCGCATGCTCCAGGACCGCATGGAGGGACGTGAGCCCGACTTCGAGGCCTTCAAGCAGAAGTGGGGCGACCACTTCCCGGGCGCCCAGAACCTCGACCAGCTCATGGAGCAGATCGCCCAGCAGGCCGGCCAGATGCAGTCCC
Organism: uncultured bacterium; assembly: GCA_946479205.1. Next base: position 2,923 of record CAMLFJ010000332.1, read on the forward strand.
TGCTCTCGAGCATGTCCCCCGGCCAGCGCAGCCAGCTCCAGGACATGATGCAGTCGCTCTTCATGCAGGACGAGCGGCTCGAGGCCGAGCTGCGCCAGCTCGGCATGAACCTCTCCCAGCTCATGCCCCCGCCCGACGGCCAGCGCTACAACTTCCGCGGCAACGACGATATCACCATGAAGCAGGCGATGGAGCTGATGGACGAGCTCCGGCAGCTCGACGATCTCGAGCGCCAGATCCAGAAGGTGCGCGACCCCAACGACCTCGAGAAGCTCGACCCGCAGCAGGTCGAGCAGCTCCTGGGCGAGGAGGCCAAGCGCGACCTCGAGCGCCTGCGCGAGATGACCAAGAAGCTGGAGGAAGCCGGCTACCTCGAGAGAAAGGGCGACCGGCTCGAGCTGACCGCGCGGGCCATCCGCAAGATCGGCGACAAGGCCCTGCGCGACATCTTCGGGCACCTCAAGCGCGACCGCTTCGGCGGCCACGCGCTCGAGAAGCGCGGGGCGGGCGGCGACCGCACCGACCAGGTCAAGCCCTACGAGTTCGGCGATCCCTTCCTGCTCGAGCTGCGCGAGACCCTGATGAACGCGGTGGAGCGGAACGGGGCGGGGGTCCCGGTGCGCCTCGCTCCCGACGACTTCGAGGTGGTGCGTACCGAGACCCAGACCCACGCGGCCACCGTGCTCATGCTCGACATGAGCCGCTCGATGATCTTCAACGGCTGCTTCCTGCCCGCCAAGAAGGTCGCGCTCGCGCTGAACGCCCTCATCCGCGGTCAGTTCCCGCGCGACAGCCTCTACATCGTGGGCTTCTCGCTCTACGCGCGCGAATTCACCGCGGCCCAGCTCCCGCACCTGGCCCCCGGCGAGTGGAGCGTGGGCACCAACATGCACGCGGGCTTCCTCCTCGCGCGCCAGCTCCTGGCCCGGCACAAGGGCGGTAACAAGCAGGTGATCATGATCACCGACGGCGAGCCCACCGCGCACATGGAGGGCACCGAGCCCGAGTTCGCCTACCCGCCGACGCGGCGGACGCTGCAGGAGACGCTCAAGGAAGTCCAGCGCTGCACGCGCGACGGCATCACCATCAACACCTTCATGCTCGAGCAGAGCCACGCCCTCGCCGCCTTCGTCGAGCAGATGACCCGCATCAATCGCGGCCGCGCCTTCTTCGCGACGTCCGATCGCCTCGGCGAGTACGTGCTCGTCGACTTCGTGCGCGCGAAGCGGCGGGCCGTCTCCTAGCCGCCAGCCCGATGGCGGACGCCGCGACGGTCGTCCTGCTCGTGCGCCACGGGCTGACGCCCACCACCGGGATCAAGCTGCCCGGCCAGGCGCCCGGCCTGCACCTCACCGACGAGGGCCGGCGCCAGGCCGACGTCGCGGCCGCGCGCATCAAGGTGCTGCCGAAGGTCGCCGCGGTCTACTCCTCGCACCTCGAGCGCGCGCGGGAGACCGCCGCCCCCATCGCCCGGATCCGCGGGCTCGCGCTGCGCATCGAGCGGGACCTGGCCGATCTCGACATCGGCTCGTGGACCGGGCTCAGCCTCAAGCAGGCGGCCCGGCGGCCCGAATGGGAGACGGTGCAGCGCAACCCGAGCGGCTTCCGATTCCCCGACGGGGAGTCGTTCCCGGAGATGCAGGCGCGCATCACCGGGGCCCTCGGCCGCCTGGTGGCCCGGTTCCCGGGGCAGATCGTGGTGGCGGTGTCGCACG
>CAMLFJ010000333.1 GCA_946479205.1 uncultured bacterium
GATCTCTTCGCGCCGCTCGGCTCGCTGTCGGCGAGCCTCGACCTGGTGGTGGCCAACCCGCCGTACCTGCCGAGCGCGGTGATCGGGTCGCTGCCCCCCGAGGTCTCGCGCCACGAGCCGCGCGCCGCGCTCGACGGCGGGCCCGACGGCCTCGCGGTGATCCGCCGCATCGTGGCGGGCGCGCCCCCACTGCTGAAGCCGGGCGGGTGGCTGCTGATGGAGATCGGCGAGGACCAGGCGGGCCCGCTCGCCTCGTTGATGGCCGCCGAGGGATTCTCGAGCATCCGGGCCCGGCGGGATCTCAACGGGGTGGAGCGGTACATCGGGGGACGCTGGGAGGACACGCGGACCACACTCGCGATCTGCGCGTCCGGCGCGGCGCGGCGGGAGGGCTGCTGATGGCGACCCGACTCATCGTCCAAGGAGGCACGCCCCTCCGGGGCGTGGTCGCGGCGAGCGCGGCCAAGAACGCCGCGTTGCCCGAGCTGTGCGCGGCGCTGCTCACCGCGCGGCCGGTGGTGCTCGAGAACGTGCCCGAGCTGGCCGACGTGACCACCACCCGCTCGCTGCTGGAGCGGCTCGGGGGGGTCGTCTCGACCGACGCCGACGGCGGCACCCGCGTCGAGGTCGCCACGGTGACGAGCAACGAGGCGCCGTACGAGCTGGTCTCGACCATGCGCGCCTCCGTCCTGGTGCTGGGTCCGCTGCTCGCGCGGACCGGCCTCGCCAAGGTGGCGCTGCCCGGCGGCTGCGCGATCGGGGTGCGGCCCATCGACCAGCATCTCAAGGGCTTCCAGAAGCTGGGGGCCGAGGTCTTCGTCCGCAACGGCTACGTGGAGGCGCGGGCCAGCCGGCTCAAGGGCGCCCGCATCAGCACCGACCTCGTCACGGTGACCGGCACCGAGAACCTCATGATGGCGGCGGTGCTGGCCGAGGGCACGACCGTGATCGACAACGCGGCGCGCGAGCCGGAGGTGACCGACCTCGCGCGCCTGCTGACCGCGATGGGGGCCCGCATCCAGGGCGCGGGCACCGAGCGCATCGAGATCGAGGGCGTGTCCGAGCTCGGCGGGGCCCGGCACCGCGTGATCCCGGACCGGATCGAGGCCGGTACCCTGCTGGTGGCCGCCGCCATCACCGGGGGCGACGTGACGGTGACCGGGTCCGAGCCGCGGCACATGTCCGCGATGCTCGCCAAGCTCGAGGAATCCGGGGCCGCGGTCACCGTGACCGACGACCGCATCCGCTGCCAGGGCCCGGCCAAGCCGAAGGCGGTGGACCTGATCACGAACCCCTTCCCCGGCTTCCCCACCGACATGCAGGCGCAGTTCATGGCCCTGCTCGGGCTCGCCGACGGGATCAGCAAGATCACCGAGACCATCTTCGAGAACCGCTTCATGCACGCGGCCGAGCTGGCCCGCCTGGGGGCGAAGATCGAGGCCGAGGGCTCCACCGCGGTGGTGCGCGGGCAGCGCTACTACCAGGGCGCGCCGGTGATGGCCACCGACCTGCGCGCCTCCGCCTCGCTGGTGCTGGCCGGGCTGGCCGCCCGCGGGCGCACCGAGATCTCGCGCGTCTATCACCTGGATCGGGGCTACGAGCGGCTCGAGGTCAAGCTGCGCTCGCTCGGCGCCACCATCGAGCGCCTGCGGTGACGACGTCGCTCACCCTCGCGCTGCCCAAGGGCCGGCTGCTGGATCCCGCGCTCGCCCTGCTCGCGGGCATGGGCATCCGGGGCTTCGAGCCCGACTCCCGCCGGCTCCTGCTGACCGACGAGGCGGCGGGGCTGCGCTTCATCCTGCTCAAGCCCGCCGACATCCCGACCTACGTGGAGTACGGCGCGGCCGATCTCGGCATCGTGGGCAAGGACATCCTGCTCGAGCAGCAGCCGGACGTGTACGAGCCGGTGGACCTGGGCTTCGGCTTCTGCCGCCTGGTGGTCGCCGAGCCCCGGGAGCTGTGGGAGCGCGACGATCCGGCCAAGTGGTCGTGGGTGCGGGTGGCCACCAAGTACCCGCGGCTCACCGAGGAGTACTTCTCGGAGCGCGGGATCCAGGTCGAGATGGTGAAGCTCGACGGCTCCATCGAGCTGGCGCCGCTGGTCGGCCTGGCCGAGCGGATCGTGGACCTCGTGCAGTCCGGCGAGACGCTGCGGGCCAACGGGCTCGTGGAGGTGGCGGAGATCCTGACCTCCACCGCGCGGCTCATCGTCAACCGCGCCTCGCTGAAGACCCAGCACGCACGGGTCAATCAGCTCATCGCGTCCATGAGAGAGAAGGTCGCGCGATGATTCGCCGGCTCGAGACGACGGGCCTCGGCATCGCGGGCGTCATCCGCGCGCTCGAGCGGCCGCCCGGCTCGGTGGATCCGGAGATCTCGCGCCGGGTCGCCGAGATCGTCGCGGCGGTGCGCGAGGAGGGCGACGCGGCGCTGCTCGACTTCACCCGGCGCTTCGATCGGGTCGCCCTGACCGCCCCCGAGCTCGCGGTGCGGCCGGAGGAGTACGCGGCGGCCGAGCGCGCGGTGGGCGAGGCCACGCTCCGGTCGCTGCGCTACGCGGCCGATCGCATCGAGCGCTTCCACCGCGAGTGCGCGCCGCGTTCCTGGCGCATGAAGGACGACAATGGCTCGCGGCTCGGGCAGGAGGTGCGCCCGCTCGACCGGGTGGCGGTCTACGTGCCCGGCGGGCGCGCCGCCTATCCCTCCACCGTGCTGATGACGGTGGTGCCCGCGGTCGTGGCCGGGGTCCGCGAGATCGTGCTGGTCTCGCCGCCCTCGGCGGACCGGTCGCTGAACGCGGCGGTGCTGGCCGCCGCGCGCATCGCGGGGGTGACCGAGGCCTACCGGGTGGGCGGGGCCCAGGCGATCGCCGCGCTGGCCTACGGCACCGAGACCATCCGGCGCGTGGACAAGATCGTGGGGCCCGGCAATATCTACGTGGCCCTGGCCAAGGCCCAGGTCTTCGGGGACGTCGGGATCGACATGGTGGCGGGCCCGAGCGAGGTCCTGGTGGTGGCCGACGAAACCGCCGATGCCGCCTTCGTGGCCGCCGACCTGCTGGCCCAGGCCGAGCACGACCCGATGGCCCGCGCGGTGCTGCTGACGCCGTCGCCCGCGCTGCGCGACGCGGTCGCCGCCGAGCTCGGCCGGCAGCTCGCGGCGCTGCCGCGGCGCGAGATCGCGGGCGCGGCGCTGGCGAGCCACGGCGCGCTCGTGCTCACCGGGAGCCTCGAGGAGGCGGTGGAGCTGGCCAACGGGCTCGCGCCCGAGCACCTGGAGCTGCAGGTCGCGGATCCGGAGGGCCTGCTGGGGCGGGTGCGGCACGCGGGCGCGGTGTTCCTCGGGCGCCACACCCCCGAGGTGGTGGGGGACTACGTGGCGGGACCGAATCACGTGCTGCCGACCGGCGGCACCGCGCGCTTCTCCTCGGCGCTCTCGACCGAGGACTTCGTGACGCGGCTCAGCGTGATCGAGTATTCGGCGGAGGGACTGGCCGAGGCGGGACCGCACGTCGGCGAGCTCTCCCGCGTGGAAGGCCTGGACGGACACGGCGCGGCGGCGGCGATACGGATCGCCCGCGCGGGAGACAAGCGATGACCACGGAGCCGGCGGTGCCACGGCAGAGCCGGATCGAGCGCAACACGAAGGAGACGCAGATCGTCCTCACCCTCAACCTGGACGGCACCGGCGCCGCCAAGGTGGACACCGGCATTCCCTTCTTCAACCACATGCTGGAGGCGTGGTCCAAGCACGCGCTGATGGACCTCGCGGTGGACGCCAAGGGTGATCTCGACGTGGATCTCCACCACACGGTGGAGGACGTGGGGATCTGCCTGGGCAAGGCGCTTCGCGAGGCGGTCGGCGACAAGAAAGGGATCGTGCGCTACGGGGCCTCCTTCCTGCCCATGGACGAGGCGCTGCTGCACGCCGCGGTGGACATCTCGGGCCGCCCGTACCTCGTCTTCAACGTGCCGCTCCAGCGCACCCGGATCGCCAACTTCGACCTCGACCTGCTCAAGGACTTCTTCCGCGCGGTGGCGGTGAACGCGGAGATCACGCTCCACCTCAACATGCACTACGGCGAGAACCTCCACCACATCGCGGAGGCCACCTTCAAGGCGGCCGGCCGCGCGCTGGCCGAGGCCACCCGCCTCAACCCGCGGATCACGGGCATCCTCTCGACAAAAGGCAGCTTGTGATCGCGATCGTCGATTACGGGCGCGGCAATCTCGGCAGCGTCGAGAAGGCCTTCGCTCGGATCGGCATGCCCGCGGTCGTCACCCAGGACCCGCAGGTGGTGGACGACGCGGAGGCGGTGGTGCTCCCCGGCGACGGGGCCTTTCACGACGCGATGGGCAGCCTCCAGGCGCTGGGGCTGATCGCTCCGCTGCGCGCCTGCTTCGAGAGCGAGCGACCCTTCTTCGGGATCTGCCTGGGCTACCAGCTGCTCTTCTCGGAGAGCGAGGAGTTCGGCCAGGGCAAGGGCCTCGACGTCATCCCGGGCGCGGTGCGGCGCTTCCCCACGAACCTCAAGGTGCCGCACATGGGCTGGAACCAGGTCGAGCACCCGGGCGACCTGCCGCTCTTCGACGGCATCCCGAGCGGGGCGCACTTCTACTTCGTGCACTCCTACTA
>CAMLFJ010000334.1 GCA_946479205.1 uncultured bacterium
AGGCGCGCGGCGTCCGCGCGGTCGCGCTGCGCGCCGACGTGGCGCGGCCGCGCGAGGCGCGCGCGCTCGTCGCGGCCGCGGTGCGGCAACTGGGCCGGCTCGACATCCTGGTCAACAACGCGGCCCTCTTCTTCCGCACGCCCGTGCTCACCACGACGCCCGCCCAGTTCGACCGGCTCCTCGCGGTCAATCTGCGCGCGCCGTTCTTCGTGAGCCAGGCCGCCGCCCGCGCCATGGGCCGGCGGGGCGGGCGCATCATCAACATCGCCGACGTCGGGGCGGTGCGCGCCTGGGCCGGCTACGTGCCCTACGGCATCTCCAAGGCGGGCGTCGTCATGCTCACCCGCGGGCTCGCCGCCGCCCTCGCCCCGCGCATCCAGGTGAACGCGGTGGCCCCCGGAGTGGTGCTGCTGCCCGAGGGCTTCCCGCGCGAATCCGGGCGCCGGCTCGCCGCGCGCATCCCGATGGGCCGGCACGGCCGGCCCGCCGACGTGGCGCAGGCGGTCCGCTTCTTCGCCACCTGCTCCGACTACGTCACCGGCCAGGTGCTCTTCGTGGACGGCGGCATGTCGGTCATCTGATCGGCGCTACACGAGAAGACGGAGCGCGCCGGGGCAGATCTCGATATCGAGCGGGGTGCGGGCGCCGAGCTCGCCGTCGATCTGGACGGGCCGCCGCGCGCCCGCGTCCACGCGCACCCGGGCCGCGCGCCGGATCTGGATCCGCGGGTTGGCGAGATGGCCGCCCCAGTACACGGTGGGCAGCCAGCGCAGCAGCTCGAGGCGGCCCAGCGCGCCCAGGCGCACCACGTCGAGGAGCCCGTCGTCGGGACGCGCGCCCGGCGCGACGTGCATGCCTCCGCCGAACCACGCGCCGTTGCACACGACCACGCTCGCGGCGGGGCCGGCCCACCCGTCGCCCTCGTCCAGACGCACCGCGATCTCGATGGGCCGGTAGTCGCGGAGACTCGTCACCACCGCGCGCGCGTAGACGAGCGGCCCGCCCCGCGCACCGGCCCGCTCGGCCACCACCGCGTCGAATCCCGCGCCGGCCGAGCCCAGGAAGTAGCGCTGACCGCCCGGCCATCGGGCGAGGCCCACGTCCCGCGAGACGAGATGTCCTTCCACCAGGCGGCGCGCCGCGCGCCGGGGATCGCGCGCCAGCCCCAGGTTGCGGCAGGCGTCGCGCCCGCGGCCGGTCATGATCGCGCCCACCGCCGCCGGAAACTCCGCGCGCAGCGGGACGAGGCCGTTGACCACCTCGTTGAGCGTGCCGTCGCCGCCCACCGCGACCACGAGGGGGACGCGGGCGCGCGCAGCTTCGGCGGCCAGCGTCGCGGCGTGACCGCGCGCTCGCGTCTCGACCATCTCGAAGGCGAAGTGGCGCCGCGTGAGAGCGTCGCGAAGGGAGGGCCAGAGGCGCCGGGCGCGCCCGCCGCCGGCCGCGGGGTTGACGACGAGGAGGGCGGGGGCGGCTATGTACGGCCGACGCGCCCACCGCCCATGACGCGCATGAAGTCGCTCATGGACGGAAACCGCATCATCGGGTTCTCACGCTTCTCGGCGCCGATGGTGGTCTGCGACCCGCCGTAGTTGTGGCCGGGCAGCACCACCGTCTCCTCGGGCAGCGCGCCCAGGCGCTGCGTGAGCGAGGTGTACATCTCCTGCGGGTCGCTACCGGGCAGGTCGGTGCGGCCGCACGAACGGATGAACAGCGTGTCGCCGGAGATGAGGCAGCCGTCCACCAGGAAGCACTGCGAGCCCGGGGTATGGCCGGGCGTGTGGATGAAGGTCAGCGGCACCCGCCCCACCTGGAGGGTGTCCCCGCCCCGCACCTGCACCACGTCCGACCCGAAACCCTTGAGGAACTCGCGCTCGGCCTCGTGCACGTAGACCTTCATGGGGTGCTTGGCGAGCAGCTCCTCCACGCCCGGGATGTCGTGGCCGAAGAGATGACCGCCCACGTGATCCTGGTGGGTGTGGGTGATCAGCGCGCCGATGAGCCGCATGTCGTCCTTGGCCACCAGGTCCGCGATGCCGTCGATCTCCCAGGCCGGATCCACCACCACGCACTCGCGGCTCGCCGGGTCGCCGATGAGGTAGACGAAGTTCTGCATCGGCCCCAGCTCGATCTGCCGCAGGTACAGCGGGGCCTGCGCCATCAGTTCCCGTTCACCCACACGAGCTGGTAGTAGCCACTGCTCACGACCTGCGGCTGATACGCGCCGCCGACCATGACGCCTTCCGCGGTGATGTACCCCGGCACCCACACATAGGTCGTGTACACGGTCGGCACCCACTGATACGCCCAGTAACCCGCGCAGCACACCACCGAGGGACTCGTGAAGACCGGCGGCCGGCCCGGATGCCCGTGGGGCGGCTGGACCGGCGCGGCGGGCGCGGGGCGGGGCTCGATGGGCCCGGGCGGCGGCGTCATGGCGAAGGGATTCGGCGCCAGCACGGTCGGGCGCAGCTCACCGGCGGCCGCCGGACCGAGCGGCCCGGCCAGAGCGAGCGCAAGACCTGCCACGAGACCTACGATGACGGGGGCGGTTCGCATGCTCATCCGACGCCTACCTCGATAACCCCATTCTGCCACTGGCGCCCCGGCCGGAGAAGCCGGGTTTCAGGAGGGGATCTCGCCTCTCGCCTTCCGCAGGTCGTCCAGATCCTTGCTGGACACCGCGTAGATGCCGGGATCCGCCTTCAGTTTCACGTAGGTGACGGCGCCGTCGGTGCGCCCGACCACGAGCGTGGCCAGCTCGGCGCCGCCGTCCTTCCACACCGTCACTTCCAGCTCGGGCTTGTCGAGGCCCCACTTCGCCGCGTCCTCCGGGCCCTTGGCCGCGATCTCCTTCCACTTGAGGCTGCGGAGGGTCAGGAGCATGCCGGCCACGCGGCCTTCCTTGGTGCTCCCGCGCGACGGCTCCACCACCTTCCACTCCGTCTCGCCGCTCTTCTCCACGACCAGGGGCTTGGCGCCCGCGGCCACGCGCGCCTTCTTGACGTCGCCGATCTCGAAGGCGGGGAGGAGAGCGCGGTCGCGCAGCTCGGCAACCCCGGGCGCGAGGTCCGCGAGCATCTTGCCGTCCACCAGCACCACGGGCCCTTCCCCTCGCACCGCGGCCACCGCCGCGGGCTGCCCGCCGCGGCGCTCCGCCGAGGACTGCAGCAGGAGCGTCTTCGGCTCCTTGGCGCCGTCCTCCCAGAGCCGCACCGTGACCTCGGGTCGGGGCAGGAAGCGCCCGGCCTCCGCGGGCGTCTCCGCGAGGAAGCCGAGGGCGCGCAGGTCGCGGATCTTCCACAGCAGCCCGGTCACCGCGGACGAGTCGGCCTTGAGGGCCTCCGGGGCGGTGAGCTTCCAGCCGGTGCCGTCCTTCTCGAGCGTGACCCCGCCGCGCGCGTGCACGAGCTCGACCTTGGTGAGCTTGTCGTAGGCGTAGGTGACGACGGTCTTGTCGCGCAGGCCCGCCACCGTCTTCGGGAACGTGGTCCACACCGCCTCCGCGGTCAGGAGCACGCCCGGCTCGCCGTCGCGCTTGACGTAGACTCCCTTCTTCTCCGGGACCGGGCGCCCGACCAGCAGGACCCGGGAGGAGCGGTCCTTGTCGCGACCGAGCCACAGCGTGACGCGGGCCGGCTTGTCGAGCCCGTAGGGGGCGAGGGACTTCGGCGCGTCGTCCGCGAACTCGATCGCCTTGGCGCCTTCCAGCTTCTCGAGGAAGTCGGCCACCATCTCCGCGTCGGCGCGGAGCGGGCGCGGCTTCACGATGCGCCACTTGCCCGGCTCGTCGGCGACGAGGCTCATCTGATCGCCGGCCACGTCGAGGTCGAGCCCGCTGAGATTGCGCCGGTCGAAGGCCATCACGCTGCGATCGCGGAAGTCGGCCACCGGGCGCGCGGTGTCCCGCGCGACGCTCTCCGACATCGTCATCACCGCGGGCTTGTCGCCCTCGCGCGCGTAGACCCACACCCCGGTCGGGTTCTTGCTGCCGACCCGGAGGACGAGCGGCGCGGAGGCGCCCTTCACGTCCAGGCGCACCTCCGCCTCCGGAGGCGCGAGCCCGAAGTCGGCCGGCTTCGCCGGATTGGGATCGATCTCCCGGTCCATGCGGGCGGTCGCGAGCCCGGTGACCATGTCGTCCACCGCGGCCCGGTCGGCGCGGACGCGAAGCGGCTCGAGCATCTCCCAGCCGTCCGCGGTGCGTTTCAGGCGGACGGTCCCGCCCTTGCGGGCGATGGTGACGCCCTCGACGTCCTTGGGCTCGACGGTCCAGATGCGCCCCTTCGCGGACTCCGCCTTTTCGCGCCGGGGGTTGAGCCAGTAGGTGTCGTAGTAGAAGAACCCGCCGAGGCCGGCGGCGAGCAGCAGGAGGACGATAAGGGTCTTGCCTCGCGCCATGGGGCTAGCGCGCGCGGCGCCGCTGCATGATCACCCCGATGCCGCAGATCAGGACCGCGCCCGGCAGCACCAGGAGCGGCAGGCCCAGCACCAGCCTGGACTGGCCGGACGTCAGCACCACCGGGTTCTGCTTCGGATCCTTGGCGCGGATGGAGATGAGATCCTCCTCTTCCGCGAGCCAGGACACCACGTTGAGGAAGAAGTCGCGGTTGCCCTGCGCACCCA
>CAMLFJ010000335.1 GCA_946479205.1 uncultured bacterium
TCGTGGGCATCATGACCCGGGTGTCCACGTCCGCCGCCTTCGTCATCGCCACCCCCCTGCTGGCGGGTGCGGTGCTCGCCCGGGTGCTGGGGGCCGACGACGATCTGGCCCGGAGCGCGGCGGGCTCTCTCGTGAGCCTCGCGTTCCTGATCCGGGTGGCGGCCTGTGTGGCCGTCGGCCTGGCCGGCGGAGCCCTGACCAGCTCCGCGGCCACGCCACGAGTGGCCGCGGTCGGCCGGCTGCTCTCGGGGGTGGCCGGTCTTGCCCTCCTCTTCGTGCTCAGCGTGAACTGGACACGGTACCAGGAGAGCCGGGTGGCGGCGGCGCGCGCCGGCGGAAGGAACCAGCTCGTCGGCGAGCTCCGGTGGCGGACCCAGGTCGGGCTGTCGCTGCTCTGGACGCTCTACGCGGGAATCGCGCTGGCCTGGGGCTTCCTGCGCTCGAATCCGGCGGTTCGCTACGCCGCCCTCGCGCTCTTCGGTCTGACCGTCTTGAAGGTGTTTGCCGTGGATCTCGGGGCCGTCAAGACCGGCTACCGTATCCTCTCGTTCCTCGTCCTGGGTATCGTCCTCCTCCTGGTCAGCGTCGCCTATCAGAAGCGGCGACGGCAGAACGTATAGACCTTTCAAAATTCGGTTAGAAGGTTATATAGTCGAGCGAGATGGACGCCGCGTTCGAGCTCAACGCCGGCCGCCTCTGCCTGGATTTCGCCAATACGGTCCGGGCTCGGCCGCTCAGCGAGAGGGTCGATCTGATCCCGAGCTACGGCGATTTGCTGTCCTGGGCCCGCCAGGCGACGATCCTGACGCCGGGAGAGGCCGCATCGCTGGCCGAGACGGCGGGCCAGCAGCCCCGCGCGGCCGCTGACGCGCTCGCCCAGGCCGTCTCGCTCCGCGAGGCCCTCTACGGGCTCTTCTCGGCGCGGGCCGCGGGCCTGCCCGCTCCCGCGTCCGATCTGCACACCGTCAACAAGGCGATCGGCAAGGCGATGACTCGGGCTGGGCTCAGCCCCGGCGCCAGTGGCGGCTTCGAGTGGGGCTGGCCGGACGCGCCCCTCGGGGTGGATCGAGTGGCCTGGTGGGTGGCGCGCTCGGCGGCCGAGCTCCTAACCTCCAGGGAGCTCACCGGCGTACGGGAGTGCGCCGGTTACGACTGCGGTCGGCTGTTCATGGACGGGACCAAGAACCGCAGCCGGCGCTGGTGCGACATGGCCAGCTGCGGTAACCGGGCCAAGGGCCGGCGCCACTACGAGCGCCGGAAGGCCGCACCCCGCGGCTAGCCCGGGGCGAGCCCCTCGCCCTTCAGGGCCGTGGCCACCACCTGGAGCAGCTGGTCGGACGAGAAGGGTTTCGCGACCACGAACCGGATCCCGTGGCGCTCGAGCTTCTCCGGCTCGAGCTGATCCCCGAAGCCGGTGATCAGGCCCACCGGCGTCTCGGGATAGCGATCCCGGCAGGCCGAGGCGACCTCCCAGCCCGAGATCCCCGGCATGGCGAGGTCGGTCAGGACCAGGTCCATGCCCTCGGCCTCGAGGCGCGCGAGCGCGGTTGCCCCATTGGGAGCCTCGAACACCTCGCACCCGTTGTCGCGGAGCACGTCCCCGAGTGACCGGAGGATCTCCCGGTTGTCCTCGACCACGAGGACCCGCCTCCCGGGGGGGAGCCGCAGGCCGCCTTCAGGCCCCTGGTCTACCGGCAGGACGGCCGGTATGGGCAGGCGGATCGTGAAGGTGGTGCCCCGGCCCAGGGCGCTGTCCACCCCGATCTCACCCCCGTGCCGGGCCACGATGCCCCACACCACCGCCAGGCCGAGGCCGTTGCCCTGGGCTCCCTTGGTCGTGAAGAAGGGCTCGAAGACACGCCGCCGGGTCTCCTCGGACATGCCGCAACCCCCGTCCGCGGCGCGGATCACCACCCGGTCGCCCTCAGCGGCCGCGCCGAACGTGAACGTGCCGCCCGCGGGCATCGCGTCCAGGGCATTGTTCAGCAGGTTGAGCAGGGCCTCGCGTAGCTCCTCGGCCGTGCCCGCGACCAGCGGGACCTTCCCGCCCTCGACCCGCACGTCGTAGGTGACGCCGCAGCTCTGTGCCTGATCGCGCCAGCGGGGCCGGGCCAGTTGCACGACCTCACGCAGCACCTGCTGCATGTCCACCTGGCCGAAGGGCCGCGTGCTGCGCGTGCGGGTGAACTCCTGGATGCGCCGCACCGTCTGCGCGCCGTCCTGCGCGGCCTGGCGGATCGCGGTCAGGCTCTCCGCCACCTCGGGGGCCTGTTTCCGCACGAGGAGCAGCTCGGTGCGCAGCATCACCACCGCGAGAAGATTGTTGAAGTCGTGGGCCACGCCCGCGGCCATCTCGCCGAGCGCCCGCAGCCGCTCGACCTGCACGAGCTGATCCTGGGATTTCTGCACGCCCTCCAGCGCCCGCTCCAGCTCCGCGTAGAGGCGCGAGTTCTCGACCGCGATCCCGGCCTGTGCCGCGAAGGTGCTGGCCACCGCCACGTCGTCCTCCGAGAACGCGGCGACCTGGCTCGTGAACGCGCTGAGCACGCCCACCAGCCGATCGCCCGCGTGCACCGGCACCGCCAGGCAGGCCCGCATGCCGAGGCGCGCGGCGTTCTCGCGCTGGGCGGTGTCGAGCTCCGGGTGCCCGGCGAGGTCCAGGATGACGGTCGGGGTGCCGGTGGCGGCCACCCGGCCGGCCGGACCGTCGCCGACCGCGATCTCCGGGGGAAGCAGCGCGGCCATGTCCTCGCCGCGCGCTTCCGCGAGCACGAGCCGCCCCTCGTCCACCAGGTGGAAGGCCATCGCGTCGGCCTGCAGCAGCCCGGCGTAGAGATCGGCGATGCGCCGCTGCACCGTCGCGGGCGGCCACAGCCGCGTCGCGCGCTGGCTCACGTCCACGAGAGCTTCCAGGCGCGCCTGCCGGCGGGTCAGCTCGCGGAAGAGGTTGCTGTTCGCCAGGGCCACCGCGGCCTGCGACGCGAGCGACTCGGCGAGGTTGCGATAGGCCGCGGGGTAGGGCAGCGCCTCGCGCTCGATGACCGCGGTCGAGACGAAGGGCCGGCCGCTCTCACGCTTGCAATTGATGAGGGCGAGCACGCCGATGATCTCACCGCCCGGCGTTTGCATCGGCAGGACCAGCAGGGACTTGGTCCGGTAGCCGGCGAGGGCGTCCACCTCCGGGTTGAACCGGTACGGACGGTCGGCGGGCAGCGCGTAGGCGTCGGCCACGTCGAGGATCTCGCCGGTGAGGGCCACGTGACCGGCCAGGCTCTCCGGGCTGATCGGCAGCGCGACGGTGTTGAACTCGACCGGCACGCTGTCGTTCTGGGCCAGCTCGAAGCGCAGGCGGCGCGCGCCGTCGGCCGCGGTCTCCACCAGGTAGATCGAGCCCGCGTCGCTCCGGGTGATGTTGCGCGCCTTGGTCAGGATCAGCTCGAGCAGTAGCTTGGTGTCGCGCTCGCCCGAGAGCCGGACCCCGATGGCGTTCAGCTCCTCGAGCTGCCGGGTGGTCTCCTTCGCCTCGCGGGTGACGCGGGCCTGCTCGCACGCCGCGCGCAGCACGCTCGCGAGGGTGGCCGGGCCGACCGGAAGGGTGAGGGCGACGAAGCCGCGCGCCGTGGGCGCCGCCTCCGGGGACTCCGACAGCACGACCGCGGGTACCTGGGCGCGGCGTGCCGCGTCCAGCAGGGCCGCGTCGAGATCGTCCACCGGGCCGTCGAGGAGGAGCACCCCGGCGTCGTCGGACGAGAAGGTGGCGGGCTGCCCGGGCTCGAGCAATCGCGGCTCGAGATCATCGGGCAGCCCCGCCACCAGTGCCCCGCGGGAGAAGTCCGCGGGGTACCACACGATGCCGCGTCTACGCCGAGACTCCTCGTACGCCTGATCGTCGATCATGGGTCGGGTCCTGTATGGCGCGATCGCGCGGGTTAGTGCAGCAGCCCGCTGAGCGGGAGCTGGGGAAGCGGAAGACCGAGAGGACCGCCACCACTGCCTACGATCGGAAGCCCGCCCCCGACGAGCGGGAGGCCCCCGCCCGTGGGCAGGCCGCCCCCACCGAGCGGCAGGCCGCCCCCGATGGGCAGGCTGCCTCCAAGCGGCAGTGACGGCAGGCTCGAGAGCGAGCCGAGGCCGCCGACCGTGTTCGTGAGAGTGTTGCCGAGCGCGCCCACGGTGCCCTGCAGCGTGTCCCCGACGCCCGCGACGAGGCCGCCCACCACCGTGTCACCGAGACCGAGTGTGTTCATCAGGCTATCGAGCGTCTCGGCGGTGGCATCGGTGAGGTTCGTCGCGACGCCGGTCACGCCCTGGACGGTGCCGTTCACGTTCTTGAGCGTGCCCGGGACGAGCGGCCCGCCGGGCAGCGGCGGCAGCAGCGCGGTGGCCAGCGAGACCGCTCGGCCCTGCTCGCGGGCCATCAGGAGACTGTTGAGCTCGTCGGGAGTGTCCTTGGTCTGCATCTGCTTCGGCTGCAGATCCGCGGTCAGCGCGGCCACCGCGTCACGGGAGAGCGGTTGGATCGATCCCAGCGTGTTGCCCGCCACGACGACGCTCTGCATCTCCGCGAGACGAACCGCCGGCTGCGAGGGGTCGAGGCGTGCGCTCACGTCGAGC
>CAMLFJ010000336.1 GCA_946479205.1 uncultured bacterium
TCGAAGAAGTCGGCGGAGTAGCCCTCGTAGCCCGGGATGTAGGTGGTGAAGCCGGGCAGGCCCGCGAACACGCTGCTGGTCCACTCCCAGCCGTCGCCGACCAGATCCTGCACGCCCGCGCCGCTCGCGCTCTCGGGATGTGTGCCCACGGGCGTCGGCGCCCAGTTGCGGAACCCGACATTGCCGTCCTCGGGCCGGCCGCCCTTCGTCGGTCCGGAGGCCGCGCGGTGAAACTCGGCCTCGCTGGGCAGGCGCCCGCCGCGCCAGCGCGCGAACGCCCGCGCCTCGGCGAGGCTCACGTAGACCGGCCAGTCCGCCACCTGATCGAGCGGGAGCCGATCGAAGAGCGTGCGATAGACCCAGGCGCCGTCCACCAGCTCCCACACCGCGGGATGCTCGATGCCGTCGTGACCACGCCACACCCAGTCCTCGTCGATCCACAGGTCGGCGCGCGTGTAGCCGCCGTCCTCGACGAAGGCCTGGAACTCGCCATTGGTCACCGGAGTGCCGTCCACGCGGAAAGCGGGAACGTGAACCTCGAGGGCGGAGAACTCGTTGTCCCAGCCGAAGGGTAGCTCGTCGAAGCGGGCCCCGAGCGTCGCCGGGCCCGCGGGAACCTCGACCGGCCCGGCGGGGCGGCCGGGCCCGAGCACGTAGGGCGGCAGCCAGGCCGGACGCACCTTGCGCTCGAGGGACAGCCGCTGCAGCATGTACAGCAGAGTCTCCTGATGCATGAGCTCGTGCTCGATCACCATGCTGAACACGCGGCCCTCCCGGGCCATCAGGTGCGTGTCCGCCCGCGCGGCCACCGCGTCCACGGATGCGAGCAGCGCCGCGCGCACGCGATCGCGATAGGCGACGACCTCGTCCACCGCGGGCCAGCGGTCCGGCACCTCGGGGTGGTCGTGGCAGTGCGTCGGATCGTCCACGTCCGGGTCGATCCCGCGCGAGAACAGCTCGTCGAAGGCCGCGTTGAACGGGGGCCGGTCCAGCACCCCGCCGCTCACGTGGTTCCAGGCGAAGGCCGGCAGGTGCCCCAGGTAGAAGATGAACGGGTGGCGCAGCGCGATCGGCTGGGCGAGCCAGCTCCCGGGCGCGAGGAGCCCGAAGATCCGATCGGTGCGTGCCCACGCGTCAGTCAGCCGGTCCGCGATCGTCTCGACCATGTCACTCCTTCCGGGCCCCCTGGCGGTCCCGTCGGAATCCTTTGGGCCCTTCGTGGCGTCTAGCTTGCAGCAGGACGATGCCATGCGCTACCGGCTAGATATCCATACGGACGAACGGGCGCGACAGAAGCGCCTGGAAACCGACGTGCGGGAGGGCCTCACCGCGTGGCAGAAGTCCCTGCCGCCGAAGTACTTTTACGACCGCGCGGGGT
The DNA here is from genome assembly GCA_946479205.1 of uncultured bacterium. The sequence continues at coordinate 1,379 of CAMLFJ010000336.1, forward strand.
CGCTCCTGTTCGAGCGGATCACGGAGCTGCCGGAGTATTATCCGACGCGCACCGAGGCGGCCCTCCTGGGGGAAATTGTGCCCGGCTTGATCGGGGAAATTCTTCCCGCCGACATCGTGGAGATCGGGGCCGGCTCCTCCGAGAAGACCCGCCTCATCCTCGACGCGGCCACCGCGCGCGGGGGGGCCGTCCGCTACGTGCCCCTGGACGTGGACCGGCTCACCCTCGAGAGCACCGCCGCCCGGCTCACGCGGGACTACCCGGCGCTCTCGATCCACGCGGTGGTCGGCGATTTCGAGCGGGACCTGGCCCACGTGCCGCCCCCCACCGGACGGCGCCTCGCGCTGTTCCTGGGCAGCACCATCGGCAATCTCGACGCCCCGGAGCGCGGGAGCCTGCTCGCGGGCCTGCGCGCGCTCCTGCCCGATCGCGGCGATCGATTGCTGCTCGGCGTGGATCTGGTCAAGGACGTCAAGGTGCTCGAGATGGCCTACGACGACGCGGCCGGGGTCACCCGGGACTTCAACCGCAACATCCTGCGCGTGATCAATCACGCGGTGGACGGCAACTTCGAGCCCGAGGCCTTCCGCCACCACGCGTTCTACAACGAGGCGGCCTCCCGCATCGAGATGCACCTGGTGGCCGACACCGCCCAGACCGTGAAGCTCGGGCGCCTGGGGCTCACGGTTTCCTTCCAGCCCGGCGAGGACATCTGGACCGAGAATTCCTACAAGTTCACGCGCGACGGCGTGCAGGCGATGCTGGCCGACGTCTCGCTCGACCTCGTGCAGTGGCACGTGGACCCCGCGAACTACTTCGCCCTGGCGCTCGCCGCGCCGCGGTGAGCGCGACCGACGCCGCCGCCTACCCGCAGCCCACTCCGCGCCTCCTCTACGTCCACGACGACCTGACCGAGGAGGTGGCGCGTGAGTTCGGGGAGAATTCTCTTGCCTCCAGCGCCGCGCGCGACCTGATCGCCCAGCTGGCACGAGACCGCGGGCGCGTCCGCGTGCTCACCCTGCGGGAGCAGCTGGAGGCGGTCGTGGACCAGGGCGCGCACGCCCCGTTCGAGATCGCGGTGGGCATCGGGGCGGCGGGACAGCGGGTCGCCGACACGATCCACGAGCGCACCGGCTGGTTCCCGCGCATCCGGCGGGTCGGGCTCACGCGCGAGGAAGACGGGCGCGGTGGATATCGCCTCGTGAGCACCGAGGACGCGGATCTGCCCGCCCAGATCGCGGACCTCGCGGGCTGTGCCTCGCTCGCGGTGGTGGACGACACCGTGTTCTCCGGCCTGACCATGCGGGGGCTGCTGGGTTCGCTCCCCGCCCCCCTGCGTGCTCGGACCCACGCCTTCTGCCTGCGCGGCGTGGCCGAGTCCATCGCGGAGCTCGCGGCGCTCTGCCCGGTCACCGCGGGCGTGGCCGCGCCCGGGCGCTTGCTCGACGAGGTGAGCTTCATCAACGCGAGCGGGCTGGTGCGCCGCGTGGCCATTCGCCGGCCCGGGCAGCCGCCCCTCGCCTTCTTCGACCGCCCCGAGTGGATCCGCGCGTGGTTCCCGGGGGTTCACGGCGACGTCCTCGCGATCTGCCAGAGACTCAACGCTTTGCTAGACGGGTCCCCTTCCGGCTGACACGGTAACTTCTCTTTCTTATTCGATCCGCAGTCAACCCGTCACGGCCGGCCGCGTTTCTCCCACTTCACCGCAGGCCGCGCGGCACCAGCACGCGGTCGGCCAGCTCGAACAGCGCGTGAAAGACCAGCGCCATGGCCGCCGCGGGCGCGGCGCCGGCCAGGATCGTGGTGGTGTCGTCGAGCGCGAGACCGCGGACGATCAGGGCGCCGTAACCGCCGCCGCCGATGAACGCGGCGAGAGTGGCGGTGCCCACCGTGGTCACCGCCGCGGTCTTGATGCCGGCCAGGATCGGAATCGCGGCCAGCGGCAGCTCGATCCGGAGCAGCCGGCGCACCGGGGCGAGGCGCAGCACCCCGGCGATCTCCAGCAGGGTGCGATCGATCGCGATCAGCCCCGCGTAGGTGTTCCGCGCGATCGGCAGCACCGCGTAGAGGGAGAGCGCGACCAGCGCGGGACCCTTGCCGATGCCGAAGAGCGGGATCATGAACATCAGCAGGGCCAGCGCGGGCACGGTCTGCAGCATCGCGATCGCGGAGAGCTCCAGCTGGCCGGTCCGCCGGTGGCGCGCGGCCACGATGCCCATGGGGATGCCGAGCACGATCGCCGCCCCCACCGCGACGAGCACCAGCACCAGATGGTCCACCGTGAGCGCGCCCAGCTCGGCCAGCATCTCCCGACCGCGCCCCGTCCCCGCGGGGACCGCGCCGCCCAGGAAGACCGCGGCCACCTCCGAGACCCGCCGCCCGTCCAGATCCGCCATCGCGTTCAGCCGCGCCATGCGCGCGCCGTCGAGGCGGCCCTCCAGCGCCTCGCGCAGCCGGGCCCACGTGCGCGGGTAGCGCTCGGTCATGTCCCGGCGCGCGAGGAGCACCGCCGAGTAGTCCGGGAAGAAGCGCCGGTCGTCGTCGAGGAGCCGCAACTGGAGCCGCTCGAGCTGGCCGTCGGTGGAGAAGACGTCCATGACGTCCACCTGCCCGCTCGCGATCGCGCGATAGGTGAGCGCGTGCTCCATCACTTCCACCCGGGCCAGCGCCAATCCGTAGCGCGCGCGCAGGCCGGGCCAGCCGTCCTCGCGCTCGAGAAAGCCCGAGCTGAACGCGGCGCGCAGCTCCGGGTGGCGGGCCAGATCGCCGATGGTCCGGAGCCCGAGGCGCTCCGCCGCGTCGGCGCGAACCGCGAGCGCATACGTGTTCACGAACCCGAGCGAGGCGCTGACCGTGAGCCCGCCCGGCCGTAGCCGCTCGCGAATGGCCTCGGGCGTCGCGAGGGAGGCGTCCTTCAGGAGGACGAGCGCGAGCGTGCCGGTGTACTCCGGGTAGAGGTCGATCGCGCCGGACTCGAGCGCCCGGTAGGTCAGGCCGGTGCCGCCCAGGCCCACCCGCCGCTCCACGCGCGCCTCGCCGACCTGCTCGATGATCTGGGCCGCGACCTCCGCCAGGATGTAGCTCTCGGTGAAGGACTTCGAGCCGACGCGGATCACCCCATCCGGCGCCGCGCCCGCGCCGGCCGCGCCCAGCAGGAGCGCGGCGAGCGCCGCGCCGCCGAGCATCGATCGGGAGAGCGCGCGCATGTCAGCCGCCCGGCCGCGCGCCCGG
>CAMLFJ010000337.1 GCA_946479205.1 uncultured bacterium
TCGTGGCAGCCGTACGCGTGCGGCGTCAACTCGATCACGGTGTGCAGCGGAATAGGGAGGTACGGGCATCGCTCACGCGCCACGCCCTGGAAATACGCGTAGAGCGCGCGCAGAACCGCGTTGTGGGCGATCACCAGCACCGGCTTGCGGGTGCGCTCGAGCTCGATGATCATCGGATCGAGGCGCAGGATGATGTCCTGGTACGACTCGCCGCGCGGATAGCGGTAGGTGAACTTGTCGCGCCGGCGCGCCCCGTACTCCTCGGGCATCTGCGCCTGGATCTGCGCGTAGCTCATGCCGTCGCAGATGCCGGCGTCGATCTCGTCGAGCGCGCGCCACGCCCAGGCCGAGCGGCCGAGCGGGGCCGCGGTCTGTATCGCGCGCCGGAGCGCGCTCGTCCAGATCACCACGCCGCTGCGATCCGGATCGCGCCGATCGAGGAACTCGGTGAGCGACTGCGCGTAGCGGGCGCCGTCGGGGGTCAGGTCGGGATCGCCCCCGAGCAAGCCGGCGGCATTGTACACACTCTCGCCGTGCCGGGTGAGCCAGATCGGCCGCGCGGTCAGGTGCAGGTTCATCAAGAAGAACACGAGGCGCCCGGTCAGGTAGCCGTCGACGTTGCTCACGGTGACGCCGCGGCCGGCGCCGGTGACGCGCAGATAGGCGCCCTCGTCGTCTCCGAGGGGCTGGTAGACGCGCTGGTAGTGCGCGATGCGCGCCCGGAAATCGATCACCGCCTCGCCGGGATCGGCGTCCGCGTAGTCGGGCGACGACAGCTTGGTGCTGCGGATGTTGGCCTCGATGATGGTCGGGTCGTCACAGCGGATCTCGATGAACAACACCTGGAAGCCGGCGCGCTCGCAACGCGCCCGCACCATCGCGCGGCGCTCGCGGGTGGTGTTGGTGGCGTCGTAGATGGCGACCTGCCCGTCGTCCGTCAGCCACACCACCATGTCCTCGAGCGCCGCCATGGCGGCGGCCCGGCGCGCCTCTTCGCCCTGCGGGTTGTCGGGATCGAAGAAGCTGTGCGGAAGCTGGGCCCCGACGAGCGCGCGCCGGTACTCTCCGACGTTGAAGACGCCGGTGCGGTAGCCGAGCCACGACAGATAGCGCTCGATGCGGCGCGCGGTATAGCTCTTCCCGCGCGCGGGCAGCCCGACCATCACCACCGCGAGCTTGGAGCTATCAGGAGCGATCTGCACCAGGTTGGCTCCCCGAGCAGGACTCGAACCTGCAACCCTCCGGTTAACAGCCGGATGCTCTACCATTGAGCTATCGGGGAATCAGGAAGGGACCCGTCGGGTCAGTTTTATCACACGCCCCGACCGGCGCCAAGCCTCCCTACCCCATCTCGCGCCGCCCCTCCATGGCCTTGGACAGCGTCACCTCGTCGGCGTACTCGAGGTCGCCGCCCACCGGCAGCCCGCGGGCGATGCGGGTGATCCGCATGCCGAACGGCTTGAGCAGCTTGGCGAGGTAGATCGCGGTGGCCTCGCCCTCCACGCTCGGGTTGGTGGCCAGGATCACTTCCTCGACCCGATCGTTCTCCAGCCGGACCAGCAGCTCCCGCACCCGCAGATCCTCGGGCCCGATGCCGTCGAGCGGCGATAGCGCGCCCAGCAGCACGTGGTAGCGGCCCCGGAACTCGCCGGTGCGCTCGAGCGCGAGCAGGTCGTTGGGCTCCTCCACCACGCAGAGCGTCCGCTGGTCGCGCTGGTGATCCTCGCAGATGCGGCAGGGATCCAGCTCGGTGACGTTGAAGCAGATCGAGCAGTGGACGATGCGCTGCTTGAGCTGGGTCAGCGCCTCCCCGAGCGCGGCGACCTCGGGGGCCGGGCGCTTGAGGAGGAAGAAGGTGAGCCGCTGGGCCGTCTTGGGCCCGATGCCGGGGAGGCGCTGGAGGGCGTCGATGAGCCGCGCCACCGGCTCCGGGTAGTACGCCATTATGTTCCTACCCTGGGCCGAGGCCGGGGATCTTGAGCCCGGCCGTGATCTTGCTCATCTCGCCCTGGACCATCTCCTTCGACTTGCGCAGCGCCTCGTTGCTCGCCGCGAGCACGAGATCCTCGAGCATCTGCGCGTCCTCGGGATTGATGACCTCGCGGTCGATCTTGATCGACACGATCTCCTGCTTGCCGTTGGCCACCACCGTGACCATGCCCCCGCCCGCGGTGGCCTCCACCGTCTTCTTGGCCGCCTCCGCCTGCAGCTGCTCCATCTGGGCCTGGAGCTTCTGCGCCTCCTTCATGATGTTGCCGAAGCCTTTCACGGTGACTCTCCTTCCTCCGGGTTGCGGGGCCGCACCGCGACCACCTCGCCCTGGAATGCGCTCAGCGCGGCCTGCACCGCCGGGTGGTTCCGGGCTCCCCCGGGGCTCCCCGCGGTGCCGCCATTGGCATCGAGCTCGAACCGCCGCGCCGACGCCACGTGGCGCTGGACGGCCTCGTTGATCAGCTCCTTGCTGCTGCGGTCGTTCAGCATCTCCCGGTGGAACCCGCTGGCCTGGAGCGCCAGCGTGAGCACGCCGCCCTCCACGCGCAGCGGCGTCGCGTGCTGGAGCACCGAGCCCAGCACCGCCTTGCGCTTCATGACCTCGGTGACGACCCGCTCCCACGCGGCTTCTAACCCTGCGGGTGCTGGGAGCCCGGTGGGCGCGGGCAGCGCGGGCTCGGTGGCCTCCATGTCGGCGGCCGCCGCCTCGATGAGGGGCTCCACGTCGGCCGGCCGGCCGCTGCTGCCGGACACCGTGGGCGCCGGCGACGCGGGGGGCGGCATCGTCGGAGCCGGCCGGCGCGGCGGCGGGGGCGCCGGGCGCGCATCGAGCAGCGTTTCCTGCACGACCACCGGCCGGCCGGTCGCGCTCGCCGCGGCGGGCGGCATCTGGCGCAGCCGCGTCTCCGCCTCCTCGAGCTTGCCGATCAGCGTCTCGATGGCCTGCGGCTGCGGGCGCCGGGTCGCGCGGACCGCCGCGATCTCGAGCTCGACCCGCGGGTGCGGCGAGCGGCGCATCTCGGTATCCGCGTCGAGGAACGCGCGGAGCACGTAGATGAGCTCGTCGGCCGACACCGGCTCCGCGACCGCCCGGAGCTCGGCCGCCTCCGCGGGCGTCAGGTCCACGAAGGGGGCGCCCGGGGCGACCTTGGTCACGAGCAGGCGGCGCGTCATCTCGACCGCCTCGCGGCAGAGCGTGCCCAGGTCCTCGCCCGCCGTCGCGGCGCGATCCACCGCCTCGAGCGCGGCGGCGCCGTCGCCCGCGAGCAGGGCGCCCACGAAGCCCCGCACGTGCACCGGGGAGGACGAGCCGAGCAGCCGGGCCACGCCGGCCTCGTCGAGCTTGCCCTCGCCGTAGGCGATCGCGGTGTCGAGCAGCGAGAGCGCGTCGCGCAGGCTGCCCTCGGCCGCGCGAATGAGGAGCGGGAGCGCGCCCGGCTCGAAGGGCACGCGCTCCTCCTCGAGGATGCGGGTGAGGCTCGCGGTCAGGAGCTCGGGCGGGATCGGCCGGAAGTCGAACCGCTGGCAGCGCGAGAGCACGGTGGCCGGGATCTTCTTGGGATCGGTGGTGGCGAGGATGAACACCACGTGGGCGGGCGGCTCCTCCAGCGTCTTGAGGAACGCGTTGAAGGCCGCGCCGGAGAGCATGTGGACCTCGTCCACGATGTAGACCTTGAAGCGGCCGCGCGCGGGAGAGTACTTCACGTTCTCGCGCAACGTCCGGATGTCGTCCACGCTCGTGTTGGACGCCGCGTCGATCTCCATCACGTCCACCGGCGCGCCCGAGGCGAAGTCGAGACAGGACGGGCACGCCCCGCAGGCCTCGGTTCCGGTGCGCGCGGTGCACGCCAGCGCCTTGGCCAAGAGGCGCGCGGTGGTGGTCTTGCCGACGCCGCGCGGGCCGGTGAAGAGATACGCGTGAGCGACACGGCCCGAGGCGAGCGCGTTGCGCAGCGTGCGCGTGACGGGATCCTGCCCGACGACCGCGTCGAAGACCTGCGGCCGCCACTTCCGCGCCAGGACCTGATAAGTCAAAGACCGTGCACCCTCAATCGAACCGACCATACCGCGATCGCCGCACGAAACCTGCTCCGGTCAGGTACTCCCACGGCACACGAGAGGGGCGCCTTACCGTTGCTCCCTTCCGGGCCTGGCGGGGTTCGACGCATCCCGTTGCGTGGGGCCCAACCTTCAACGCCGTCCCGTACAGCTCATTCGACACGACCGGCCCTCGAGAGGGAATTCAACCCCGCTATAGCGGATTGCGGGTTACAGGGCACCGCTACCTCCCCGTCTAGCACGGCCAAGCTGTGAGCGAGAAAAATGGCGGAGGGGGTGGGATTCGAACCCACGGTACAGTTGCCCGTACACGGCATTTCCAGTGCCGCACCTTCGGCCACTCGGCCACCCCTCCGCGCCTCTCCGGCACTTCCTGCTGAAGGTGCGAATTTTGGCGGAGGGGAGAGGATTTGAACCCCCGAGGGACTTGCGCCCCTATCCGATTTCGAGTCGGACGCCTTCAACCGGGCTCGGCCACCCCTCCGCGACTGATGTCACGGTCACTTCGACACGATCTCAAGTGCCCAAGTGTAGCCGCTGGGCG
>CAMLFJ010000338.1 GCA_946479205.1 uncultured bacterium
GCGCCGGGCCCGGTCGCCCGGCCGGCCGGTAGGAAAGAACCGGAGCTTTCTACCCGGCGTTCACGCCGGCTGCTACCCGAACCGCGCGATCACGTCCTTGCCGTAGCGCAGGACGTCCTCGGGCGTCTTGACCTGAGCGGGCAGGCCGGCCGCGGCGCTCACCGGCACCGCGACGCGCGCGATGCCCTGGCGCGCCAGGCCCTCGATCTCCGCGGGATCGGCCGGCGCTGCCACCGTGATCTCGATGGTCTTGGGGTCGCGCCCGGCCGCCTCCGCGGCGCGCCGCATCTCGTCGAGCAGACCGGGCGTCGGGGTCCGCGCGGGAAAGTACCCGTCGCCCAGCCGTCCGGCACGCCGGGCCGCCGCCACCGTGTCGCCGCCCACCACGATCGGGATGCGGTGCCCGGGCGGCCGGGGCCGGCAGAACACCTGCTCGAACGAGATGAAGCGGCCCTTGAACGTCGCGCACTCCTGGCTCCACAGCGCGCGCATCGCCTCCACGTACTCGTCGGTGCGGGGTCCCCGGTCGGCGAACGGCAGCCCGAGCGCGGCGAACTCCTCGGCGAGCCAACCCACGCCGATGCCGAGGAGCACGCGGCCGCCGCCGGCCAGATGATCGAGCGTCGCCACCGCCTTCGCGGTCACCACCGGATTGCGCTGGGGCAGGATGAGAATCGCGGTGCCGAGCTTGATCGTGCGGGTGGCCGAGGCGACGTAGGCCAGCCAGATCAGCGGATCGGGGATGGGAAAGTCCTCGAGACCCGATCCCATGCGCCCCGAGGGCGAGTACGGGTAGCGGGACTGATAGCCGTGAGGCACCACCACATGCTCCACCGTCCAGATCGACTCGAAGCCGGCGGCCTCGGCGGCCTGCGCCAGCTCCACCGCGGCGGGCCCATTGCTGTAGCGCCCCAGGCTCGCGTAGCGAAGTCCGAACTTCATGGCTGGTCTCCTTTGCGCGTGAGAACCGCGAGCGCTCCGACGTCGGGGAGCGCGGCCAGGTGCCGGAGGGTCTCGAGAAGCCGCCCGACCTGCGGGGCCGGCAGGACCACGCCCGCGAGCCGCCGGAACTTGTCCTCCACGTCCTGCCGGGAAGCCGGGCGGCCCGGGGTGCCGCGCGCGGCCCGCACGACCTCGTCGAGCACGCGACCGTCGTGGAGCCGGACCCGCATCCGCGCCTCGGTGATGCCGAGCGCGGGATCGGCCACCGGCCGGATCCGGCCGGCCAGCCCGACGATGTCTCGAGCGGGCGCGGTCTGGTCGGTGAACTCGGATTCCCCCGCCTCGCCCCGGGTCAGCGCGAGCGCCGCGCAGTAGGCCGCGCTGAACTTGGCCTCGAGGCCGCTGCGGGGCTCCGGGATCGCCGCAACCTTGACCGCGAGCGGGTGCACGTGGCACTCCACCGCGGCGATCGCCTCGGGGGCCGGCGCCGAGCGCTCGCGGATCGCGCGGCCGGCGTCGATCGTCGCGTGGAGCAGGTGGCAGGCCGCGTAGAGCTTGGTGCTGTTGGCGAGGATCTCGAAGCGCGTGCCGAGACCGTCGAGGGCCGGGGTCAGATCGGTGACGCCGACGAAGGTGCCGGGAAGCCCGGGGCGCTCGTCGAGCATGCCGGTGGGCCCGGTGAAGCCTTCGCGAGCGAGCAGCGCGGCCAGGAGCCCGTTCATCGCCGCCTTGCCCGGATGCAGCGGCTTGCACATCGTGCCGAACGACTGCTCGAGCCCCGCGGCCTGGGTGCCCGCGATCCCGAACGCCCGCGCGAGCTGCTCGGCGGTGAGGCCCAGCAGCTTCCCCGCGGCCGCCACCGCGCCGAAGTGCCCGAGGACCGCGGTGACGTGCCACCCGCGCTCGGCGAGCGTCGGGCCGATGACGCGCCCGATCCGCGTCTCGACCTCGAAGCCGGCGACGAACGCCTCCAGGACCGCGACCCCCGGCTGCCCGCGCCACTCGGCGATGGCGAGGACGGCGGGAGCCACCGGCGCCGAGCCGTGGACGATGGAGGCCAGATGCGTGTCGTCGAAGTCGAGCGCGTGGCCCTGCGCCCCGTTGGCGAGCGCGGCCAGCAACGCGCTCGTCCGGCGGCCGCGCCCGACCACCGTCGCCTGGGGCTCACCGCCGGTGACCGCGATCACCGCGTCGAGCGCGTCGGCGAGCGGCTCGGTCGAGCCGCGGATCGCGGTGCCGAGCCAGTCGGTGAGACAGAGCCCCGCGGCCTCGGTCACCGCATCGGGGAGCGATCGGAGCTCGAGCCCGAGCACGAAGTCGACCAGCGCGTCGGCGATCGGCGTGCGTCGGTCGGTCATGGGACGATCACGTGCTCGGTCGTGATGATGATCGGGATCTCACCGGGCGCGATGAAGTTCGCCTCGTCGGCCCGGACCCGCGCGTACTGGGCGGTCGCGGCGGAGGCGCGCATCGCCTGGGTGTCGTCGAACCACGTGATGGCCACCCCGTCGTAGGCGGGCGTCCGTCCCCGCTCGTACGCGGACGCCCGGGTGTGGCTCTGTACGTAGCGGCGGATCATCGGGATCGGCGCGGCGAGCGGCGCGTGAATTTCTTTCCAGTAGCGCTGGAAGTCGGGCAGCGCCATCCCGGGCTTCCGGGTGACGAACTCGACGTTCTTCGCGGCGCCGGGCGGGACGGGCCCGTCCTTGATCACGTGCTCGTCGGTGGCGATCACGCGCGTCGTCGCGCGGTCGATGAAGCGGACCTCGTCGGCCTCGACCGCCGCCATCTCGCGGCTGCCGCGAAGGGCATGCATCGCCTTGCCGTCCTCGAACCAGACCTCGGCGATGCCGTCGTAGATCGGTTCGCCCTTCCGGTAGCCGGCCAGGCGCATGTGCGACTGCACGTACCGCCGGATCCCCGGCAGCCGTACGACCACCGCGGGATGGCTTCCGCGCCAGTAGGCCTGGAACTCCTCCACCGACATCCCGGCCTTCCGCTTGATGCAGGTAACGACCTTGATCACGGCGGGGATGATAGCAGCCGGCGCATCGGGGGGCTAGACGCGGAGCCGGGTCGCGACGCGCTCGAGCCGGGCACACCCACCACCTGCGCCTTAAGCGGGACGAAGGGACTCCTTGAGCACCTCGTAGACCGCGACCTTGATATCCTCCCGTCTCGGCAGCGCGGCCCCTTCAAGAGTGGGGCTGTAGGGCACCGGGACGGGTGCCGCGCAGACACGGCGGACGGGCGCCTTCAGGGCGCGGAAGGTCTCCGCGTCCTCGACGATCACCGCGGCGATCTCCGACGCGGCCGAGCACGTGGCGGGGGCCTCGTCCACGATCACCACCCGTCCCGTCTTCCGCGCCGAGGCGTGCACGGTGTCCACGTCCAGCGGAACCAGGGTCCGCGGATCGACCACCTCGACCGCGATGCCCTCGCGGGCGAGCTCGTCGGCCGCCGCGAGCGCCTCGGGCACGTAGTAGGCGAGCGCCACGATGGTCACGTCCGTGCCGACCCGCTTCACGTCCGCGACCCCGAGCGGCACGAGGTGCTCCCCCTCCGGCACGGGGCCGGTGAGCGCGGCCAGCCGGCTACACTCGAAGGAGACCACGGGGTTGTTGTCGCGGATGGCACTCTTGAGCAGACCCTTGGCGTCGGCCGGCGTCGACGGGAGGATGATCTTGAGGCCGGCGAGATGCATCCACATCGAGTACGGGCTCTGCGAGTGCTGGGCCGCGAGGCCGATGCCGCCCCCGGTGCTGCAGCGGTAGGTCACCGGGAAATCGGCCTGCCCGCCGAACATGTAGCGGATCTTGCTCGCCTGGTTGACGATCTGATCCATCGCCACGAAGGAGAAGGTCACCATCCGCCAGTTCACGATGGGGCGGAACCCGCAACCCGCGGCGCCCAGCCCCATCCCGGTCAGCACCGCCTCCGAGATGGGCGAGAAGCGCACGCGGGCCGGGCCGAACTCCTTGAGCGGGTCGCCGGTGAAATCGGTGGCCAGGGTGATGACCCGCGGATCGCGACGCATCTCCTCGGCCACCGCCTCCTCGAGTGCCCTCTGGAAGCTGATCTCGCGCATACCCGGCTCCTCGTCGCCTCAGTCGGCGAACATGTCCACCAGCAGGTCCTTCGGATCGGGAAACGGGCTCCGCTCGGCGAACGCCACCGCCGCGTCGAGATCGGTTCGGACGCCCTCCCGGATCGTGGCGATCGCGTCGGCCGAGAGCACGCCGAGCCCGAGCACGTGTTGCTCGAGGCGCGCGATGGGGTCGCGCGCCTTCCAGGTGACGATCTCCTCGACCGGGCGCGTCTCCGGAGGCGGTGTGGCCCGCATCGCGTGGAAGTGCCATCGATACGTCTTGCACTCCAGCAGGCTTGGCCCCTCGCCGCGGCGGGCGCGGGCAACGGCCCCCCGGGTCGCCGCTTCGACCTCGAGCACGTCGTTGCCGTCCACGATCACACCGGGCATGACGTAGGCCGCGGCGTGGGCGGCGATGTCGACCCGCGGATGCTGGACGCTGACCGCGTTGTTGGCCGCGTACTGGTTGTTCTCGCAGACGAAGATGATGGGGAGCTTCCACACCGAGGCGATGTTGAGGGCCTCGTGAAACTCGCCCTCCGCGGCGGCGCCGTCACCGAA
>CAMLFJ010000339.1 GCA_946479205.1 uncultured bacterium
CGCGCGCGGCTCGCGCGATTGATCGAGCGGGTGAAGCCACGGACCGGCGCCTTCGTCGGCGTCACCGTCTACCGCGCCTTCTTCGGCCCGAGCGGGAGCCCGGGCCCGGGGGCCAAACCGGAACGGATCGGCCGGGCGCGGGTGTTCGTGCTCCCGAACCCGAGCGGGCTGAACGCGTCCTATCCGGGCTTCCGCGACAAGCTGATCTGGTTCGAGCGGCTCAGGCGCTACACGAAATGATAGACTCGGGCCCATTTCACTCCGGAGGATTGCCATGCGACTAGCCGGGAAGATCGGGATCGTGACCGCCGCCGCGTCGGGCATGGGCCGGGCGGGCGCGCTGCGCTTCGCGCGCGAGGGCGCCCAGGTCGCGGTGGTGGACGTGGACGCGGCCGGCGTCGAGCGCGTGGTGAGCGAGATCACCGGCGCGGGCGGCACCGCGCACGGGCTCGTCGCCGACCTCACCAAGGACGAGGACTCCCGGCGCATCGTGTGGGACACGGTGGCCCGGTTCAAGGGCCTGGACTTCGTGTGGAACCACGTCGGCCACCCGGGGCCCGCCGCGGTCGAGGGCATCGACATGAATGCGTTCGACCTCGCCATCGACCTCAATCTCCGCACGGTCCTGCTCACCACCGAGGCGGCGATTCCCGAGATGCGCGCCCGCGGGGGCGGCAGCCTGCTCTTCACCGCCTCGACCTCGGGGCTGCAGGGCTCCTCGTACAGCCCGGTCTACTCGATGTGCAAGTTCGGCGTGGTCGGCTTCGTCAAGAGCCTGTCGGTGCGGCTGGCCCCCGAGAAGATCCGCGTCAACGCGGTCTGCCCCGGCCCCATCGACACCCCGATGCTGCGCGTCTTCGTCGCGCGGCCGGATCAGAAGTCGACCGCGGGCATGGATCCGGAAGACCTCGTGCGCCGACGCGCGGGCGGGTCGGTGCCGCTGGGGCGCACCGGGCGGCCCGAGGAGATCGCCAACGCCGCCCTCTTCCTGCTGTCCGACGAGGCCTCGTTCATCACGGGCGCCGCGCTGCCGGTCGACGGCGGCGTGACCGCGGCCTGACCGGCCCTTCACCAAGGAGACCCCGATGCCGACGCACGCGCCCCTGGCGCCCCAGATCGAGCAATTCATCCACGACAACCCGCAGGGGGTCCTGACCTCGTTCCGGCGGAACGGCATGCCCCAGCTCAGCATCGTCACGGTCTACCCGCGCGACGGCGGCGTGGGCATCTCCATCACCGAGAACCGGATGAAGTTCAAGAACCTGCTGCGCGACCCGCGCTGCTCGCTCCTGGTCTCCCACGCCGACTGGTGGTCCGGGTTTCTGGTCTTCGAGGGCAAAGCCGAGCTCACCCACTCGGGCAACACCGATCCCGAGGCGCTCCGCCTGGCGCGCCGCCACATCTACAGCGCCACCACCCGGCGCCGCAGCCGGGACTGGGCCGAGTACGACCGTATCACCGAGGCGGACAAGCGCGTCGCGATGGTCCTGCGGCCCGAGCACGTGTACGGCTCCGCGCTGGCCAAGATGCGCGAGGCGCTGGCCAAGTAGTCGAGCGAGCGCGCGCCGGCGCGGTTACACTGCGCGGATGGACCAGACCACCGACCTGATCGGCAGCTCGCCCCGCCGCGTGGAAGACCGCCGCCTTCTCGTGGGCGCCGGCCGGTATCTCGACGACATGACCCGCGAGGGATTGCTCCACCTCGGCGTGGTGCGAAGCCCCCACGGCCACGCGCGCGTCCGCGCGATCGACACCCGCGAGGCGCGGACCCGGCCCGGCGTCGTCGCGGCGTGGAGCGCCGCCGATCTGCCCGAGGCGGCGCGGCCCATCCTGGCCTCGGCCGACGGCGCGCACAAGGGCCGGCCCTTCGCGGCCCGCGTGCTCGCGGGCGACGTCGTCCGTTACGTGGGCGAGTGCGTCGCGGTGGTGGTGGCCGACGATCCGTACCGCGTGGCCGACGCGATCGAGCGCGTCGCCGTCGACTACGAGCCCCTGCCCGCCCTCATCAGCGCAGAGGACGCGCTGGGCTCGGGGACGCGCCTGCACGCGGACTGGCCCGACAATGCCGCGGTGGTCGCCCGCGGGGGCATGGGCGACGCCGAGCGCGCGCTCGCCGCCGCGGACGTGGTCGTGAGCGAGCGCTTCCACCACGCGCGCCTCGCCGCGGTGTACGTCGAGACGCGCGGGGCGCTGGCCTATCGCGATCCAGACTCCGGCCGGCTCGTCCTCTGGTCCTCCACGCAGAACCCGTACTCGGTGCGGGACGCGGTCGCGCGCATCGTCGGGGTGCCCGCCGAGGAGGTCCGGGTGCTCACCCCCGACGTGGGGGGCGGCTTCGGGCCCAAGGGCTCGCCCTACCCGGAGGAGGCGCTGGTCGCCCTCGCGGCGCTCCGGCTGGGGCGCCCGGTGAAGTGGGTGGAGAGCCGGCGCGAGGATTTCCAGGCGAGCGGCCACGACCGCGAGCAGAGCCACCAGGTGAAGATCGGCTTCGGCAAGGACGGCGTCATCGCGGGCATCGACGCGAGCTTCCTGGCCGACGTGGGCGCCTATCCCGCCCAGGGCAATGGGCTGACGCTCAACACCGTGAACCACCTGCCCGGGCCGTACCGGGTCGCGCACTACCGGAATGTCGGCACGAGCGTCGTCACCAACAAGACGCTCAACATGGCCTATCGCGCCGCCGGCCGCCCCGAGGCCGTCTTCGTGATGGAGCGCCTCATGGACATCGGCGCGCGCCGCCTGGGCCTCGACCCCGCGGAGATCCGCCGCCGCAACCTGGTGCGGCCCGCCGAGATGCCGTACCGGCCGGGCCTCACCTACAAGGACGGCGTGGCGATCGCCTATGACCCCGGGGACTTCCCCGCCGCGTTCGAGCGCGCGCTCGGACTGCTCGGCTACGACGACTGGCGCCGCCGGCAGGCCGCTCAGCCGAAGGACGCCACGCGGCGCATCGGCGTGGGCCTCGCGTGCTATGCCCAGGGCACCGGGCTCGGCCCCTTCGAGGGATCCACCGTGCGAGTGGACCCGTCCGGGAAGGTCTACGTGCTGATCGGCGTCGCGGCCCAGGGCCAGGGCCACGCGACCACGCTCGCTCAGATCTGCGCGCAGGAGCTGGGCGCGGCGTTCGAGGACGTCATCGTGCAGGCGGGCGACACCACGCTCTTCCCCTTCGGCATGGGCACCGGCGGCAGTCGCGTCATGGTCAATGCCGGGCCCGCCGTCGCCAGCACCGCGCGCGCGGTGCGCGAGCGGGCCGCCCTCGTCGCGTCCGAGCTGCTCGAGTGCGCGCCCGCCGACGTGCGGATCGAGGCGAGCCGCGCCTTCGTCACCGGCATGCCCGACCGCACCGTGCCGCTCGGCCGCCTCGCCCAGGCCGCGGTGCGCTCACGCAGCCTGAAGGCCACCGGCGAGCCGGGGCTGCACGCCTGCACCTACCACTATCCCGACACCGTCACCTGGGCCTTCGGCACGCAGGCCGCCGCGGTGGAGGTCGATCTCGAGACCGCCGCGGTGCGACTGCTCGGCTACGCGGTGGTCCACGATCCCGGCCGCGCCATCAATCCGATGATCGTGGAGGCGCAGCTACAGGGCGGGGCGGTCCAGGCGATCGGCGCGGGGTTGATGGAAGCCGTCGTCTACGGCGAGGGGGGCCAGCTCCTCTCCGGCAGTCTCATGGACTACGCCATTCCCCGCGCCGACGACCTGCCGCCGATCCCCGTCGCGCTCATCGAGCACCGCTCGGCCATCAATCCGCTCGGGGTCAAGGGCGTGGGCGAGAGCGGCGCCATCCCCGGCGCCGCCGCCATCGCGAACGCGGTGGAGGACGCGGTCGCCCATCTCGGCGTCACCGTCCGCGAAGTTCCGGTGACGCCCGCCTACCTGCACCGCCTGCTCGACGAGGCGCGCGCGGGAGCGCGCTGAGCCTCCTCAGGGAGCTCGAAGAACGGGCGAGGCGGCTCCGGGCTGGTTCGTTCGCTTCGCCAGGAGGCGAGCGGCGAGCACGGAGACGATGACGATCACGGACAGGGCCGGCCAGCGAAGCGCCAGGCGCAGGATCCCGACCGCCGCGATGCGGCTCATCAGACTATTGCCTCGGGCGCCTCGGGCGCCGCGGCTCCGCGACATCCGGAATCCAGACAGGCCACCGGCGTCGATGCTATCCAGAATACTCCCCCGGAGAGCGCGGGTGAGACTGTTCACGGTCTTTCTCGAGAACCCGCGGCCGCCGCTCCCGCCCGGATCCGCTCTCGAGCGCTCCCGATCCGCGACGATAGCTGTTCCTTGGCCTGGTCGAGCAGGACCTCGGACTTCTCCTGCACGGTCTGGAGCAGATCATCCAGCCTTGCGCGAGCCGGGCCCGCGTTGCCGCCCAGATACTCGCGGAGAGAATCGCGGTACTTCCACACCACCAGCCCACCTGCGAGCGCGATGAACACTCGTCCGAGCATGTGCGTCCTCCCTTGAAGGTTTGACCTGGCAAGGCAGCAAGCACCATGCCGACCAGGAAAGCGCGTCTTATTGGACAGGTGCGGCACGCGCCGGGCCCGGTCGCCCGGCCGGCCGGTAGGAAAGAACCGGAGCTTTCTACCC
>CAMLFJ010000340.1 GCA_946479205.1 uncultured bacterium
ATGCGGTCCTGCTTTCGGGGGCGCCTCGACGCGGCCGGGGGGTAGGCCCGTCGCCGGCTCGCCTAGGTGGTGGAACCCGCCCTGGCCGCGGGCGCCCGCGCGCGGGCGAGGCTCGTGGCGGGAGGCCCTGCGGCCGAGATCCTGAAGGCCGGCCGCGGCTGGCGCCCCGATCTCATCGTCATCGGCACGCACGGCCGCGGCGGGGTGCGGCGCTTCCTGATGGGCAGCGTGGCGGAGCACGTGGTGCGGCGCGCCTCGCGGCCCGTGCTGACCATCCGCGGGCGCTGACCGGACCGAGCGTGGCCCGTCCGCGACATATCGGAGTCGTCACCGCGGGCGGCGACTGTCCGGGGATGAACGCTGCGCTCCGGGCAATCGTCAAGACGGCGGCGCATCGGCACGATATCCGTGGCCATTCCCGGGAGCGGGTTCCGTCAAGATGCGAGGGGCAATTAGCCGCCCGCGGTATCATTCCGGCCACGGAGTGCCCATGGCTCGCCAGGTCGAGGATATGCCCACCAGGACGTTCAAGGCCGGAGACGTGATCTTCCGCCAAGGAGACCGCGTCGCGACCGGAGAGGCATACCTGGTGCAGAATGGTACCGTCGAGGTGACGAGACGAAACGGCAAGAAGGAGCGAGTCCTCCGAACCCTCGGCAAGGGCGACCTCCTGGGCGAGGTTGCCTTGTTCGGTCGGGGCCCTCACTCGGCCACCGCGGTGGCGGTCGAGCAGGTCGTGCTCCTGGTCATCCCGGCCGACCGGCTCGAGCGGATCGTTCGCGCCAAACCCGATCTGGCGATCGCGCTCATTCGTCAACTGGCCCGCATGGCGGCACGTGACGGTGACTCCGCCACGTAGCACCCCCTGAGGGTCTCGCCGGGCCCCGAGCCGCCGGCCCCTAACGGGCGGCGCCGCGCGGACGGAGGTACGCGAACCAGTACACGGTGCCCACCAGGATCGAGCCGTCGATGATGTTCCCGATGGTGACCGGTAGCAGGCGGCCCGCCGCACGATTCACTTCGAGAGCTACAACATCCACGACGCGAGACCGGGCAGGAGTTCGCCCGTGCGTAGGACATCGAGGACTGACCGCGAGATCAGGCCCCGGGCGCGGCGTCGAGCGGGAAGGTCAGGCTGAAGGTGCTTCCCTTGCCGACCTCGGAGCGGACGTCCAGCGTCCCGTGATGCTCGTGCACGATGCCGTGGCTGATCGACAGGCCGAGGCCCGTCCCCTCCGACTTCGTGGTGAAGAACGGATCGAAGATCTTCGTCAGGATCTCGGGCGGAATCCCGGAGCCGGTATCCCGGACGGTGAGGCGAACGGAGCGCACCGCAGCCAGATGACTGGTCTCGATCGTGATCTCGCCGCCCTCGGGCATCGCGCTCCGCGCGTTGGTGAGCAGGTTGAGCAGCACCTGGCCGACCGCGTTGGCGTCGGCGATGAACGTGGGCATCGTCCCGCCCAGCTTCATCGTGACATCGACCCGCGCGCGGCTCATGTCCTTGCGGACGAGCTGGACGACCTCCTCCGCCACCTGGTTCAGATTCACGGGGCCGCGCGTGCCGGACGACTGGCGGGCGAAGGACAGGAGCCCCTGCGTGATCGCGGCGACCCGCCGGGCGTGCCGGAGGATGACCTCGAGGTCCTTCCGCACGTCGCCGGGGAGTCCCTCTTGCTCGGCCTCGAGCATCATGACCTCGACGCGCGAGCTGATGATGCCGATGGGGTTGTTGATCTCGTGGGCGATGCCGGCCGACAGGGTGCCCAGCGCGGCCAGCTTGTCGGCCTGGCGGGCGGCTTTCTGGAATGCCACCCGGTCGCTGATGTCGGTGACGAAGGCTATGGCGCGCGTGCCCTCGTCGGTCTCGATGTAGCTCAGGCTCACCTCCACCGGAAGCTCGGTTCCGTCCTTCTTGAGCCCGGCCAGGTCGAGGCCCCGGCCCATCGAGCGGATCCGGGGCGCCGCCATGTAGGTGCCGCGGTGGGCGACGTGCCGCTCGCGGAGCGGGACCGGGATCAGCACCTCGACCGGCTGCCCGATCAGCTCGGCCCGCGCGTAGCCGAACATCGTCTCGGTCCGGGCGTTGACCAGCACGATGCGGCCGGCCGCGTCCGTGACCACGATGCTCTCGGACGCGGATTCGAGGAACGCGCGGGCCGTGGCCTCGCTGCGGCGCAGCGCCTCCTCGGCCGTCTTGCGCGCGGTGACGTCGCGCGCCACGATGGACCCTCCGATGACCGCGTTGGCGCCGTCGTGGATCGGCGAGATCGTCATGAAGACGTGAACCCGCCGCCCGTGTCGAGTCACCTGCTCGGTTTCGATCCGCTCGACCGCCTGCTCTCGCAGGACGCGGCCCAGACTGGCCGAGACCTCGCTCTTGTCCCGGTCCGGGGCCAGGACGTCGATCGGCCGACCCGTGATCTCCTCTTCCAGATACGCGTATAGCCGCTCGGCGCCCGCATTCCAGGTGAGCACGCGTCCGTCGGGCCCCAGCCCGATGATCGCGTCGTCGGACGACTGCACGATCGACGCGAGCAGCGCGCTCGTCTGCTCGAACTCGGCCACCTGGCTCATCAGCGCCGTCCGGGTTGCCCGGATCTCTCCCGCGCGCTTCCGACGCTCGACGAGGAGGGCCACGAGGAGTGCGAAGCTGACCCCGGCCAGCGTGGCCAGCGCGACGAAGACCCGCCGGGCCTGCTCCACGGACCCGGCGGACGGCTCGATGGCTTGCGCGGTGATCGCGATGATGGTGATCGCCAGCAAGAGGCCGGCGACCAGCGAAAACGCCAGGGACATCCGGTTGAGGAGGAGCCAGCTGATCACGCCGCCGGGCCGCCGAGCCATGCCGGCTGCATTGTCGGCCAGGAGCGTGGCCCCTTCAAGAGTCTGGGGCGTCGGCGCCACAGCGAGGCGCTGCTGCCGCGCGAGCCGCCGCGCCCGGTCTCGTAACTGGCGGAATGTATGGACGTCAGGGCTGGCACCCGCGTTGCACTTCTGCGTGCGGGGGAATGGTGGGTTGGCCCAGGAGGCGACGATGTTCTATCGGATCGTGGTGGCGACGGACTTCTCGGAGTGCGCGCAGGAAGCCTGGGAGCTGGCCAGGCGGATTGCGGCGGCACCGGGCAGCGCGCTGGTTCTCACTCACGTGCTGACGGAGGTTCCCCTGTACGGGGAGGGCGTCTTCAACATCGAGACCGCGCGCAAAGTCCGAGACGGAGCCCGCAAGTGGGCGGAGGCCGCCCTGGAGGACTGGGTGGGCAAGGCGCGCGCGGCGGGGCTCAGCGCGCGGGCCGCCCTGCGCACCGGCGTTCCTCACGAGGAGATCGTGGCGCTGGCCCAGGACGAGCGGGCCGACCTCATCGTCATCGGCACCCACGGGCGCGGCGGGATCAACCGCGCGCTCCTCGGCAGCGTGGCCGACCGTGTCGTGCGGCTCGCGCCCTGCCCCGTGCTCACGGTTCGCGAGCCGGCCTGAGTCGCCCGCGATGCGACCCGAGCCGAAGGGGGCGGGAGGATCGGTCGGCGACTGGATGAGCAAGGCGCCGATGGCGGTTCGCGAGGACACGCCGATCCGGGACGCGGTGTCGCTCATGCGGGGCGCCGAGGTCCGCCACCTCCTGGTCCAGGACGGCCCGGTCCTCACCGGTATCCTCTCCAGTCGCGACCTGCGGCGTCTCGTCATGCGTGATCTGGACTCGGCGCTCCTGGCCGGGCCCGTCGCCTCCATCATGAGCGAGGGCCCGGTGAGCGTGGCGCCCGAGACGCCGCTGATCACGGCGGCGCGGCTGCTGCTCGAGCAGCGGATCGGCGCCCTGCCGGTCCGGCAGGGTGACCAGATCGTCGGGATCTTCACAGTGCCCGACGCGCTCGAGGCGCTCCTCGCGATCGCGGAGGGCTCGGGCGCATGAGCGGCCGCTCGCTCGCTCCGTTCCTCGATCCCGCCAGCGTGGCGGTGATCGGCGCCTCCCGCGATCCCTACAAGGTCGGCGGGAGCGTCGTGGCCAACCTGCGTTCGGCGGGCTTCCGGGGGCGGATCATCCCGGTCAACTCCCGGGCGGACTCGGTGCAGGGCCTGCCCGCGGTGCGCTCGCTGCTCGACGTCGAGGGCGCCGTAGACCTGGCCGTGATTGCGGTTCCCGCCGCGGACGTCCTGCCCGCGCTCAAGCAGTGCGTGGCCAAGAAGGTCGGCGGCGCGGTGGTGATCTCGGCCGGTTTCCGGGAGAGTGGCGGCGAAGGCGTGCGGCGCGAGGCCGAGCTGCGCGAGTGGCTGCGAGATCAGCCGATCCGGGTGCTCGGCCCGAATTGCCTCGGCTGGATCCGGCCCGCCCGCCGCCTCAACGTCACGTTCGCGCCCGGGATGCCCGAGCCGGGCGGCATCGCCTTCATCACCCACTCGGGGGCGCTGGCGGTGGCGATCCTGGACTGGGCGCGCGACCGCCGGGTCGGCTTCTCGCTCTTCGCTTCTCTCGGCAACCAGGCCGACCTGAACGAGAGCGATCTGCTCGATGCGGTGGCCGCCGATCCCGAGACTCGCGTGATCGCCTGCTATCTCGAGGGTGTCGCCGACGGACTCCGCTTCCTCGGC
>CAMLFJ010000341.1 GCA_946479205.1 uncultured bacterium
AGACGGCGGCACGTAGCGCTCGTTGGGCCGCTCCGGCGTGGGCAACGTGCCAAAGGGCTGGGTGGCGAGCCCGCGCGCGCGATCGATGGCGTCGGGCGGGCGGCCGCCGGGCAGTCCCTGGGCGCCCGCGGGAGTCGCGGCCAGGAGCAAGATCACGATGACGAGCGCGCGAACCCGGCTGATCACGTCGCCCAGCGTAGCGCCCGCCATGCGGGTGTGCAAGGCAAAGGGTCCGTGCTAGGCTCGACGCGTGCGGCGGCAACCCGCGGTGCGCTTGACCCTCACGCTCGCCCTGGCGCTCGTCGCCCTCCGGGCGGAATCCACGCGCGCACAGAGCCCCGAGCTGCCGATCTTCGACACGCATATCCACTACAGCTCGGCGGACTGGATCGAGTACCCGCCCGAGCGCATCCTGGGCGTCCTGCAGAAGGCGGGCATCAAGCGCGCGCTCGTCTCCAGCACGCCCGACGACGGCACGCTCACGCTATACGCCAAGGATCCGCAGCGGATCGTGCCGATCCTGCGGCCCTACCGCACCCGCGGGGACATGGGCCACTGGTGGCAGGACCCGGCCGTGCTCGCCTACGTGCAGGAGCGCCTGCAGAAGAACCGCGGCGTGCACAAGGGCATCGGCGAGTTCCACCTCTTCGGCGGCCAGACCGGCACCTTCGTGGTCAAGCGCATCACCGAGCTCGCCGTCCAGGAGAACATCTACCTCCACGCCCACTCGGACGAGCTCGCGATCATCGAGCTGTTCACGGTCGAGCCACGCCTCCGCGTCATCTGGGCGCACGCGGGCATGAGCTCGGGCCCGCAGGCGGTGGGCGCCCTTCTCGATCGCTACCCGACCCTCTGGGTGGACCTGGCCATCCGCAACGGGGACGTGGCCCCCGGGGGCACGCTCGATCCGGGATGGCGCGCGGTGTTCCTGCGCCATCCGGACCGCCTCCTCGCGGGGACCGACACCTGGATGACCTCGCGATGGGAAGCGCTGCCGGGCTCGGTGACCGAGGTACGAAACTACCTGAGTCAGCTCCCGCGCGACGTGGCCGAGAAGATCGCCTTCCGGAACGCCGAGCGCCTCTTTCCGTAGCCCGCGCTAGACCCCTAGCTCAGCCGCGGTCGTCTCGATCTGGGTCCAGGTCTGATCCTCGATCGGAATCCCGTCGCGGCGGCGCTCCGCCTCGAGCCGCGCCTCCGGCTCGCCCGGGATCAGGATCTCGGTCGCCCCCTGCGCGAGCGGCGCCGATTTCACCCAGCCGAAGAGCGAGGCCACCTGACGGTGGAACTCGGGCAGCGGCAAGAACCGCTCCACGTCGAGGCAGATCATGAGCGTGCCGTTGGCGAAGACGCCCGGCGGAGGGCCCGCGGGACCGGTGCCCGAGAGGATTCCACCCAGGATCTCCACCGCGAGCGACAGCCCGTACCCCTTGTGCTCGCCCGAGGTGAGCAGGGCGCCGGGCGGAGTGCCGTAGAAGATCTCGGGGTCCGTCTGCGGCCGGCCCTGCGAGTCCACGAACCAGCCGGGCGGGGCGGGCTGCTTGCGGTTCCGCTTCACGCGCAGCTTGCCCTCGGCCACCACGCTGGTGGCGAAGTCGAGCACCATCGCGGGCCCGCCCGCGCCGGGGATGCCGACCGCGTGCGGGTTCGTGCCGAGACGCCGCGCGGCGCCGCCCCACGGCGCCACGTTGAGCCCGTGCACGCAGTTGGCCCAGAGCATCCCGACGAGCCCCGCGTTGGCGGCCATCTCCGCGTAGTCGGCGAGCCGGCCCACGTGGCTGGTGCGCGAGGTGGAGGCGGCGCTCAGGCCGCCCGCCTTCGCCTTGGCGATCGCCATCTCCATCGCGCGGCGGCCCACCACCTGGCCGAAGCCGCCGCCCCCGTCGAGCCGAACGAGGGCGGGCGTCTCCGCGGTGACCGTCACCGGCGACCGGGGATCCACTTCCTTCTTCTTCACCGACTCCCAGTACTGCGGGATGCGGATGACGCCGTGCGAGTCGTGACCGCGCAGGTTCGCGCGCACGAGCAGCGCGGCGATCCACGCCGCGTCGCCGGCCGGCGCTCCCATCGCGGTGAAGATGCGGGTGGCCTTCGCTTCGAGCTGGGCGGAGTCGATGGTGGGCATGTCGGCTACAATACTCCAGCCATGGACACCACGAAAGCCGAGCGCGAGTTCTTCGATCCGGCGCCCCTGCCGTGGCGGCCCGCGCCCGGATTCCCCGGCGGGGTCTGGGAGCAGGTCATCAGCGGCGGCGACGACGAGGGCGTGACCACGCGGCTGCTGCGCTTCGATCCCGGCTCCGGGAACGACCGCGTGGTGACCCACGACTTCTGGGAGGAGATCTACATCATCGCGGGCACGCTCGAGTGTGGCGGCCGCCCCTACCCGGCGGGCTCGGTCGCGGTGCGGCCGCCCGGCATGCCGCACGGGCCATTCCACTCCGCGGCGGGGTGCGTGAGCTTCGAGGTCCGCTACCGGGCCGGCTGATGGCGGCCACGCCGGCCTGGCGCTCGCCCGATCTCCCCATCCGCGTCGGGATCTCCTCCTGCCTCCTGGGCGAGGAGGTGCGCTACGACGGCGGCCACCAGAAGGACGCCTACATCACCGGCGTGCTCGCCCGCTACTTCACGTGGGTGCCGGTGTGCCCGGAGCTCGAGGTGGGCATGGGCGTGCCGCGCGAGCCGATCCGGCTGGTGGGTGACGCGGGCGCGCCGCGCCTGATGGGCGTCACGAGCGGGACCGATCACACCGAGCGCATGCGCGAGTTCGCGCGGCCGCGCGTGGAGGAGCTGCGCCGCCGCGAGCTCAGCGGCTACATCCTCAAGCGCGCGTCGCCGTCCTGCGGCCTCGAGCGCGTCAAGGTCCACCCGGGCGACGGCGCCGGCCCGCCCGCGCGCACCGGCACCGGGCTCTTCGCGCGCGCGCTCACCGACGCGCTGCCGCTCCTGCCGGTGGAGGAGGAGGGCCGGCTCAACGACGCGCACCTCCGCGACAACTTCATCACCCGCGTCTTCGCCTATCGTCGCCTCACCGTCCTGCGCGAGTCCGCGCCGGGGCCCGCCGCGGTGGTGGAGTTCCACACCGCGCACAAGTACCTGCTGCTCGCGCACAGCCCCGCCGCCTACGCGCGGCTCGGCCGCCTGGTCGCGGAGGTGGCGCGCCCGCCCCGCGCGCGCTGGCTCGACGGCTACGGCGAGGGGTTCATGCGGGCGCTCGCGCCGCGAGCCACCGTCAAGAAGCATGTCAACGTGCTCCAGCACATCATGGGCTTCTTCAAGAAACAGCTCTCGCCGGCCGAGAAACGCGAGCTGGCGGGCGTGATCGGCGACTACGCGGTCGGCCTCGTGCCCCTGGTGGTGCCCATCACCCTGATCAACCACTACATCGCCCGCTTCGACGTGGCCCATATCCGCGATCAGATCTATCTCCGTCCGCACCCGAAGGAGCTGATGCTCCGCAACCACGTCTGATCCGGCCCCGCGCCGCGCGTCCGCGAAGGGTTGTGGCGACCCCATCTCCCGCCGTATTCTGGACGAGCGCCTATGACGCGTCCACGACGGAGTTCCCGTCATTCCTAGCGGCGGCCGCGAGAGCCCTCACGCGCGGACGAACGCCGATCGAGGGCGCGCGGCCGGCTCGTCGCGGCGATCGGGGTCCGGCGAGGGCATCCCCTGGATCCACGTCGGCGTGTTCCTCGCCGGCACCGTCCTGGTCGTGCTGTTCACCGCTCACCAGATCGGGACCGAGCGCGAGACCGCGCTGACCCACTGGAAGACCCGCATCGCCACCATCGCGGCCGACCGGACGCGCCTCGTGTCGAGCTGGCTCGCGGCGCGGCGCGCCGACGCGGAAGTGCTGGCCGCCTTCCCCGCGGTGCGCGCGCAGCTCGCGAGCCAGGGCCGCGACGACGACGCGCTCGCGCGGCATCTGAGCCGGGTCGCCGCCGCGTACGGCTACGTGGGGATCGTGGTCTCGGACGCGGCCGGCCACGCGACGGCTCGCTCCGCCCCGGACACCGGCCTCGCGGCCGAGCTGCTGGAGCAGGCCGCGGAGCACGCCGCGCGGGTGGCCAAGAGCCGCAAGCCGGGCTTCGAGCTCGGCGGCGAGGGCGCCGGCCGCCTCCTCGTGGTCACGGTGCCCGTCTTCTCCGACGGCGCGCCCGCCGGCCTCGACGGCGACACGCGACCGCTGCTGGGCGTGGTCACCCTCGCGGCCAAGCCGGAAGCCGGCCTCTACCCGCTCCTCGCCGACGACGCGGAGCCGACGCGCACCGGCGAGACCCTCCTGGTGGACCTCGACGCCGAGCCGCCCGCCTTTCTCTCTCCGCTGCGCCAGCCGATCTCGCCCGGCGCGGAGATGCCGAAGCGCTCGCTCGGCGCCCTCGGCGCGCTCGCTCGCGCGGGCGCCCAGGGGCACGAAGCGGTCGGCGAGACGGTGGACTACCGCGGGGTGCCGGTGCTGGCCGCGGTGCGCCGGGTGGTGCCGGCCGGCTGGTCGCTCGTGCACAAGGTGGACCAGGACGAGGTGCTCGCCGACTTCCAGCGCTCGGGACAGCTGGCC